>JBFWWY010000287.1:0-5174 GCA_050245935.1 Phycisphaerae bacterium
GGATGATCGGTCGGACAGTCCATTCCGGACAATAGAAAGAGGAGCGCTGATGACAGGACCACGATCCCAAGCTTCGACGACTTCATATTGCTTTCTCCAGATTTGCACTTCCGGCACTGCTACGGGTTTTTTCTGATGCAGCGATCCGAGATGCAGGGTTTCGCCGCGACCCACTTCCCGTACCCGGTTCGCTGGACATTCTCTCACCCGACCTGCAATCCAATCGGAATCTGTCGACCGTTTGGCGCATCTTCGTCGGTTATAAGACTTTGCATGTGGGTATAATTCCCCGCAGTCCACGAGGGTGAACCGACGAACACCCCCTACTGCCGCAATCTTCATCCGACCTGACATTCGCAACCTGCTCTCGACATGACACTCGCGGCATTCGTATGCTTACAATGTTCGTTCGAACACGACGATATGAGTAGAAGTCCGATGAAACTTCGGAAACCCCACTGAATGATCAAGGAGGCTCCCTATGCGTCGCCGTAGCGCCGCGCTTCGAATCAGCCTGCTCACCATCCCTGTGTTATTCTTGCTCGGTGGTTGCCCACTATTACCGCCGGCTACGCCGGTTCCAAAGGGCGATCCCGCGCTCAAACCGTTTGATTCTGCGTCGGAGATGATCGGGTATTTCCGCACCCAGGTGCAGGCCCGGAACTCCGTAAATTTCTTCGGCGTTGCACGTTCGACGAGTGGTGACCTTGCGGTACTGGAGAGCGCTCCCCCTCCCGTCGCGCCCGGTGACGCAACCGCCGGCAACGACAGCGCGGGTGGCGATGGCGATGGCGCAACTTTTACGTCCACGAACCTGCAGGAGGCCGGCGTCGACGAGAGTGATGTTTTGAAATCCGATGGACGGCATCTTTTTGTCGCGCGCAACAAGTCCCTTTTTATTCTCGACAGCAAGGCCAGCAACGGAACCGACAACGATCTCCGCCAGATTGCGCGGCTCGATCTCGGCCGGCCCATCGATTCCATCTATTTGCGCGGTGAAACGATCCTTGCGCTCGCGCAGGATTATGGGTATGGCGGCGGGTTCGGCAGGCCGGAAATTCTGATCTACCCCCCCTACTACACCAGTTCCTCGCTGACGGTGTTTCAAATCGACGTTTCCGATCCCGCGAATCCCGAAGTGCTCGAAGAGTCCGAGTTCGATGGAGCGCTTGTGAGTTCGCGCCTGCTGAACAATCGCCTGATCCTGATTCTGAATATCGTGCCGGACGTGCCGGCGGCAACGAATCCGATCGCACTCGCCAATCTGCAGTTGGATGCGATTATGCCCAAAGTCAGGATGGCAGGTTCCGCGCGAAACATCGCCGAGTGGGATGAATGGTTACGGCCGGAGAACCCCGACGGATATAACATGACGGCGGTTGTTACGCTGGATGCGGACGATGTGCAGAATATTGTTCGGTCGGTCGCGGTGATGGCGAACGCCGGGACGATTTATTCGTCGGCAGATGCACTGTACATCAGTGACACCGACTATGACGCGCAGAACAGCTACAAAGAGACAACGGAAATCCACAAATTCGCCTACGGCAGCGACGGTGCAGCGACGTATGTCGCAAGTGGTGCCGTACGCGGTCGACCTCTGAATCAATACTCACTGGGGGAGTTTGACGGCGCGCTCCGAATCGCGACGCACATTCAGGATCTGCAGTTCTTCACGGATGGGAATGTCACAGGGATCGACGTCGCTGCTCCCGCTCCAGCGGACACGCCTGTCGGGTCATCGCGCGCGCAGAACCGGGATGCAACAACCGGGCCGAGCAATTCCGTATACGTACTGCGGGAAAGCGCCGGCAAACTGACAACGGTTGGCGCGATCGAGGGCATTGCTCCAGGCGAACGAATTTACTCCGCGAGATTCATGCAGGACCGCGGATTTTTGGTCACGTTCGAACAGGTTGATCCGCTCTTCGTTCTGGATCTCGCGGACGATGAGAATCCGTCCGTTGTGGGCGAATTGAAGATTCCCGGCTTCAGTGACTACCTTCACCTGGTCGGCGACGACCGGCTCATCGGCGTGGGGCGTGCCACCGAGGTTGCGCCGTGGGGCGGCATCATCACAGCCGGGATGCAGATCTCGCTGTTCGACGTCAGTGATCCGGAGAACCCGACGGCTATTCAGCAGATGGCGATCGGCGGATCGGGAAGCCAATCTGACGTCAGCTACAACCCGAAGGCGTTCACGTTGTTCCAGCGAGACGGCGCGATGATCATGGCACTGCCCGCCGTGATCTGGCGGAACGACAGCAGCGCCGGCGATTTTGCAGCCGCGGATGAGTTCAGCGGCGTTCTGACGTTCGATGTCGATCTTGATGAAGGTTTCTCGGAACGCGGAAGAATCAGTGCGGTCGCGGACAGCGTCTACCATTATGTCGACTGGCGCCGCGCCGCGGTGATCAGCGATCAAATCTTTGCGATCAGCACTGCAGGCGTCCGGGCCGCGCGGCTTGACGACATGACCATGGAAGATGTGGTCGTATTTCCTTCGATCGCGGAGGAATTCGATAGCGACGTTCCGAGCGGAACGGACGGCGGTGGCACGAATGCCGGCGCTGCGCGCGAAGGCTGACGGCCTCGCACGCTGCTACCCCTAAAGAACACTCGAAATTGTGAAGAAGAGCCGTTGTCAGCGGCTCTTTTTTCTTTTGTCGCCGGAGGTGCCTGCTTTTGTGATGACAAATCAAACGAAAAGGAGGTTGAAGAAAAACAAGCGCCGAGCGGTCGCTGGAAACACGCTCGGCACTCGCCTCATGAAGAGGAGGCTTATCTTTCGGGATGCTGGCAGGATCGACGGCGCGAGATGACAGCGGAAGCCGCTTCGCCGGACAGCGTCTGATGGTACGGACGGGTGGCGCTGCCGATCAATTACCTGAATAGGGGTATTTGACTGAGTTTCTGTTCGCTTACCCTATTGGGGGTTATCCCCCTGATCTCTGATGGAACGGAGGCGATATATGAGCCAAACACAAATGGTATGCGCGAATGACGTACGGAAACTGATCCGTTTGGTCTGTGATCTGCGCGACGTACCCACCGTAGAGGGAAAGAATCATCTTTTTGCCAGCCGACTGGCCGATCTTTTTCACGCCAAGGTCATCTTCGTCGTGCGCGGCGAGGAGGTAAACAAGAGGGGTGCCGGCACGTTCAGCATGCTCGCGGAAGGCGGATCGATTGATTCGGCGGAACGTCGTATTTATGACATGTACTGGACCGGTGAATTTGAGAGCGACCCGGCGTGGCTCAACATGATGCCGCACGTCGCGAATCCGGTCGTGTTTCGAAAGGATGAATTGGTCAATGCGCGGGAATGGTACAACTCCGCGCATTACAACGAATATCGCCGCGCGAATCGACTTGACGAATTCATGTACGTGTCCAGTCCTGTTTCGACCAATGGAGCCATTTATGCAATCGGCATCAACCGGGAAATCGGCGATCCACCATTTGGTGAACGCGAAAAGACGATGATGAAAATACTGAACGACGAATTGCACACGTTTTACAACGCGAGTTGCCCGCCGGTGAAGGTACCATTGCCGAAACGCGAACGGCAGGTACTCGAGCGAATGTTGCACGGGGATTCGGAGCAGCGCACCGCCGAGCTGCTGGGGATCAGCCATCACACGGTGCATGCCTACGTCAAGAAGCTTTACAAGCAATTCAATGTGAACTCGCGACCGGAATTGATGTCGCAGATGCTATTCAAGAACGCTGAATAATCTTTCGACGAATTGTGGCATATACGCCGAAATCATGCACCCGTGAGTGACGGGAAATTAGGTTTCACCTTAGGGTTAGGGCAATTCGGTCAATGACTCGTTGTGAAGATTCTCGCTCGCCGCCGCGCGCAGCGCCGCGCGCATGCCTTCGTGTTTGTCGAGATCGTCAAACGAGAACTGCTTCATCTCTTCCAGGACCTGCTCGTAGGTCCAGCCCTGCTCGCGGATGCGATACAAGCCGATCGCTAGGCCGGTCCGGTTCGTGCCCGCGGCGCAGTGCACCAGTGTCGGTCCCTGATCAGCTTCGTCGAGAAGCTGCATCAACCGAGCGCGCGCCTCCGGCGTCGAGTCGCCGTTGCCGCGCATTTCGATGTTTTCGTAGCGAATGCCCAGTGTCTCGCATGCGTCGCGCTCTGCCTGACTGAGCGGAACGTCCGGGTTCAGCAGCGATATGACGCGCGTGATGCCGTACTCTTCGCGGAGTGCTTCCAGATGCGCCGGATGCACTTCGCCGGAGCGGTAGAGCTGCCCCTCGACCACGGGCGCGAAACGCTTCGGCAGCCGATTCGCGTGCTGATATCCGACAAAGCCGAGGGTCGCGGCCAGAAGCGTTGCTCCGGCGACGATGCTGAGGTTTCGGAATCTGCGTTGTCTTGCGGGGGATTTCACGGCAGTATTATATCGTATTGCTGCAATCGTGCCGGAAACCTGCGACCGGCACAACCACATTCTCTTTTCGCGAGGACGCACTTCATCCCGTCGTCTATGCTCCTGCTGCTGCTCGAACTTGTCGGCGTCGGACTTGTTGCCGGCATTGCCGGCGGCATGCTGGGAATCGGCGGCGGTCTGGTGATGATCCCGGCACTGCTCTTCCTCCGCGGCGACGTCGACGGTCCCAACGCCATTCATCTTTACAAATTGGCCGCGATCATGACGTCGATCGCGATCGTGCTCCCCGCCGCAATCCGACATGCAAAAACCGGCGCACTGCAGGTGCCCCGGAGCAACGCGATGCGGCTTCCCGCAACGAGCGCAATGATCGTGGGTGTGATTTTGAGCTACTTTCTCGCCGGCCCGCTGACGATCGTGCTCCGACGCACGTTCGGGGTCGCGATGATCGCGGCGGTGCTGTTCCAGATCTGGCAGCACGCGCGGCGAACTCGCCACCCCGCAGATGCCGCGCCCCGCCGGCTTGCGGCCGCCGCATCCACAGGTTGTGAACTGGCTGCGCGACAAGAGCGGAAACTCGTGGTCACGACTGCCGCCCCCGCCGGGTTTTTGGCGGGGTTTCTGGGCATTGGCGGCGGTGCGTGGGCGGTTCCGATACAGAGCATGGGTTTTCACGTGCCACTGCGCAGTGCGATTGCGAATTCGACGGCGCTGATCGCGTGGATCGCGCCGTGGACCGCCGTTGTGCAGGGCATCGCGGTTCGGGCA
>JBFWWY010000288.1:0-5167 GCA_050245935.1 Phycisphaerae bacterium
GCCGACGTCTCGAACACGCTGAAATCCGACGTCATCTCGTACAAAGGCGTCACGCCGGATGTTCAACGTGTGCAGGCACTCGGCAAAGGCGCGACAATTGACCTCGAACTGTTCGATGTGCTGCCTTATCCAGCCTCGGTCAAAAGCGTAACGCGCGGCGCGAATGGAGCGATGTCACTCCGCGGCGATTTGCCCGGTTTCGACAAAGCACAGTTTGCGATGTCACTCGTCGATGATGCATTCTCCATGTCGGTTCGCATTCCCGAAGAGCGCCTCTACGTCATGGTCCGGTCCCTCGGCGACGGTACGCATCTGATGTTTCGCATCGACGATTCACAGACCGAGCCGTGCGGCGGCACGCCGGCGCGTCCGCCGCTATTGCCGCCCGGCGAAGCCCCGGAATTACACGACCATAAGGCGACGCCGGCGACTGCAGGCGGCGCGACGACCGGCGGTTGTGTTCAGCCGAACCCGACTTGGGATATCGCGGTCGTCTACACGCCGGCGTCGCGTTCGCTGGCCGGCGGTACGAGCGCGATTCGCTCGCTCCTGCAGCTTTACATCGAAGAAGCGAATCTGACGTACGAAAACAGCCAGATCTTCGCGCGGCTGCGGATGGTCTATTGCAACGAGGTCAACTACAGCGAAGGTCCGGACCTCGATACCTGCCTGAACGACGTCTGGGGAATCCCCGGCGTCATCAATATCCGCAACAACTACTACGCCGACAGCGTCATGCTCATCACCAAAGACGTCGGAGGTGGCTGCGGGTTGGCATGGTGTTGTTCCGGCACAGCCAGCGGCGTGAGTGAGTGGAATTGCTGGGGCCGCACGTTCATTCACGAACACGGCCACAATCTCGGCTGCGCCCACAATCCGGAGGACGCGGATTGCGGCGGCTGTTACAGCTACGCGCGCGGCCATCGCTTCTTTGCCCAGGGTGACGGCTATAAAACGATCATGTCTTACAACAACGCGACCGGCGACTTCGGAGACATCTGGAACTTTTCAAACCCGAACGTGAATCATCTCGGGGTCGCGACCGGCGTCAGCAATGCGAGGGACAATGCCCGTGCCATCAACAATCGCCGGTTCATCTTCAATAATTTCACCCAGTCGCATTTTGAGGTGTGGGTTGATTTTCATTACGGGCTTCTGCTCCCGCAGAACGGCACGTTTGTCGAACCGTTTCGCACGCTGACGCAAGGGAACAGCTATCTGATCGAAGGCGTCAACGAATTGGAAATGCCCACGATGTATATCAAAGAGGGCACCACCGCTGCAACGTTCACGTTCGATAAACCGATGATGGTCCGCACCTGCGGCGGAACGGTAACAATTGGTCAATAGCCGCACTCTTGTCGGCCCATCGCGCCAAACGAGGAGCAGACAAAATTGATCTGTAACAGCTACTCGCGGCTACTGCGTCGCGATCAAAGCGGTGACGAATCCGCCAATATCGCCCATCGTCAGGACATTGTCGTCGTTGAAGTCGCCAACGATTGACGCGACGACCTCAGGATGCTGCAACGCGTACTCTTTGGGCATCGTCAGCGCAGTAACAAACGGACCAAGATCGGACACGGTCAGGAACGCGTCACCGTTCATATCGCCGTGCGGCTGGATGATCACGTCGTGCGAGGGCGTCAGAATTCGATCAAACTCGCCATCGGTGACGCGCACCGCGATGCGGTCAAAGCCGGGCGTGTCCGACGACGAGATGGCGACTTCATATACGCCGTTGCCGAGCGATTGCACCGCACCCGCAGAGATCAGGCCGCTGCCATCGCGTGGGTCTGACAGTACCTCGACCGTCGGCGACCCGGTGATCGCGTCTCCCGCCCAATCGCGCAGTTCGATGCGCAGCGTGTCGCTGAATGCTGCGCTCGGCGGCAGCAAGCGCCGGAAGGCAACCGTCGACTGAACCTGGTCAGTCTGCCCGACGGTTGCAGCACGAAATGCGTCGAACTGCCCTTGCAACTGGATGACCGGATCGACCGCGGGCACCGGTGTGATGATGTTGAAATTCATGAAGTAATCGCCGCGTGCGCAGCCGATGCTCGCACAAATATCATCGGTGTCCCCGCGCCGCGAAACAATGTAAAACGCGATGTGGGCGGACCGAACAAATCCGCCCGCCGGGGGCGCACCGCAGCTCGTCGGCATGTTGTTGCTGCACGAACAGCGCCCGTCGCCGCCAAAGGAACGCGCCGCCTCCATCGCAGCCATCAGCTTCGCCGGGATGTCGCCGTCCGTGTTGATCACAGCGTCCTCGGCGGCGCTGATCACCTCCATCCCCGTAATGACGTTTCCTTGAATTGCGTACGTGATGTCGCCGACCTGACCGATCACGCCCTCCGCGAATGCCCCGGCACCCGTTCCGGTGAAGGTGGCCGCGCGGCCCTGCGTGTCGACGATGCCATATTGCCGATTTTGATGCAGCCCGTCGAACATCGCCAGAATCGGGAGCATGTCGGCGGGTGCGGTTCCCAGCAGAAACTGATCGCGGATGCGAATGCGATTCCGCGCGAGCGTGTCGACCTGCGATTGCGCCGCCGCCGCCCCGACTTCGACGAGCACGACCGGCAGATTCCGCTGGAGGTCGAAATTCAGCAGGCAGGTCGCCGACGCGATCGCAACCTCTTTCGTCCGTTCGTCGCACAGAACGATTGACCACGTGGCGAACGCCACTGGTGCGGCTGACAATGCCAGCAACAGTCCGGCTGTCCGTGTCACTTTCAATGAATTTGTCATGTTCATGGTTGTCCCCGGATTTCGATCTTGCTTCGCGCGGCATCGCACCGCTTCACGAATCGAGTGGCGGCGCGCTGACCCGCTTGCCGTCCCGGCCTTTATGACCAGTCAATTCGGTCAATGCGCGGATTTTCCCCCATCATAAGCGATCGGCCCTGCAATTTTCGCGTTCCTTACACTCAATTGAAACACAATTTCCCACACGATCGCGCGCGCAATGACGCCGAAAATCCTATAATCGCAGATGCGTCGTAAAATATGACACGCGACACCGGCGAATACCCTCACAGTCGAAACACTGCGACAACACCCATTGGGAGATATGCACATGAAGAGTGTCCTGTCTGCTCCGGCCGCGAAACGGGCCATCCTGCCGATTTTGCTCGCACTTGCGGTATCGGCCGCGCACGCCGAAAAAACGATCGTCCGACTCGTTCTCGACGGGCCGATCCTCGAAGCGCCCGTCCCCGGTATGGAATTCATGGAGATTTTCGGCGGCGGCTCGCCTGCGACGCTGCACGGGCTGGTGCAAAAGATCCAGAAGGCCACCGATGATCGCAATATCTCCGGCATGGCCCTGATTGTCGAAACCCCGCAGATTTCCTTGGCACAATTGGAAGAAGTGAACGCCGCGTTGCAAGCGTTTCGCGCGAAGGGCAAGAAGATTTACTGTTATCTCGACGTCGGCAGCAACATTTCCTACGCACTGGCCAGCGCTGCCGACGACGTCACGATGGCGCCAAACGCCGCGCTCGACATCGTCGGTCTCCGCGCCGAGGTCATGTATTACAAGGGTCTGTTTGATAAGCTCGGCGTCGACGCGCAAATGCTGCACTGCGGCGCGTACAAAAGCGCGATGGAACCGTACGTCCGCACCGAGCCCAGCCCGGAAGCCGCCGAGAACATCAACTGGCTGCTCGACGGACTGTACGATCAATGGGTCGCACTGATCGCGAAGAATCGCAATCTGGAAGTCGCGAAGGTGAAAGACGCCATCGACCAGGCGCCGCTGATGTCGTCGGACGCGCTCGAACGCGGCCTCGTCGATCGCGTCGCGGGTTATCCCGACTTCAAAAAGATGATTCAGAAGGAATACGGCAAGGACGTTGTCGTCAAAAAGAAATTCAAGGACGGCAACGACCTCGAATTGGATTTCAACAATCCGTTCGCTTTTTTCAACCTGATCAATGAAATGGTTTCCAAAGCGCAGGAGCCGAAAAAGCCCGGCATCGGCATGATCTACATCGAAGGGCCGATCGTCACCGGCTCGATGGAGACCGGACTCTTCGCGACCCAGACCGCCGCCAGTACGAACATCCGCGCGGCGTTTGAGAAAGCCCGCAACGACGAAAACATCAAGGCGGTCGTCTGCCGCGTCAATTCGCCCGGCGGCTCCGCGATCGCCAGCGACATCATCTGGGACGCCGCCACGCGCTGCGCCGCCGAAAAGCCGCTGATTGTCTCGATGGGATCAGTCGCCGGCAGCGGCGGGTATTACGTCGCGGTCCCCGGCGACACGATCTTCGCCGACAGCACGACCATCACCGGCTCCATCGGCGTTGTCGGCGGCAAACTCGTACTGCGCGACGCGCTCGCGGACAAGCTCGGCGTCACCGTTTCACGCTTTACCCGCGGAAAGAATGCCGGACTGATGTCAGCGATGGAGCGCTGGGACGAAGGCGATCAGAAGTACATGCAGAATATGCTCGACGAGATTTACGACCAGTTCAAAGGACGCGTGAAGGAATCGCGCGGCGAGCGCATCAAAGGCGACCTTGATGATATGGCCGGCGGCCGCGTCTTTACAGGAGCGCAAGCCCTCGAACTCGGTCTGATCGACAAAATCGGCACGCTCGACGACGCCATCGCGCTCGCCGCAAAGAAGGCCGATTTATCAAAGTATGAAATTTATACCTTGCCCAAACAGCCGGACCTCGCGGATATTTTCCGTAAGCTCTCCGGCGAAGAAACCGAGGACGATTGGGATATTGTGTGGACGCCGCGGCACGTGAAGACCGGCGTTGCGCTCGTCGACGCCGCGCTGCCGATGCTCGACGCACTCGCACCCGAACAGAAAACACAATTGCTGCAGGCATTGAGCAATCTGACGATTCTGAACAAAGAGCGGGTGGGCTGCTTTATGCCGACGGTGCTGTCCGCAAACTGATGCAGTCCCGGTTCGACGGGAGACCTCCGTGTCTGACGGCGCGAGATCACATCGCGTCGGCCCCCCGTTTCTGAGGGTGCGATTCGCGGCAATGTAAACGCCCATGTGGGGCGGGTTTTCAACCCGCCCTTTTTGCTTTTTGAACGCCTCATCCCTTCGCTCCGTCATCCCGCCTCCACCTTTCTATTGAGATTTACCGGAAAATGCCGCACGCTCCCCTGTCGCATTTGCGTACCTGCGGCAGTC
>JBFWWY010000289.1:0-5166 GCA_050245935.1 Phycisphaerae bacterium
GGACATTTCCCGGGCAACAGCACGCCGCGCCGCTGAGTTTCGGATCACGTTGTCGAGCTTATTGTCGAGATCCGCTTCATCCTCGTAGAGACAACTTGAATGGAGGTGGCTCGGTACAAGCTCCGGGTAACTCAGTCGGCGCGGCAAGAGTGCAAACGTCTCGCAGTACATGGCCTCCAGAACGCTGATCCCGAAAAACTCGTGAATCGCTGTCGACACCGTGATATCCGCGTCCCAGAGCAACGCGCAGTACACCGCCGGCTCCGCATGTCCCAGATGTATGATTCTCGATCCGAGCTCTTGCGCGGCGCGGTCGAAAACAGCCGGCTTCTGCGAAAAGTTCTCGCCACATAATGCGACGCGAAACCGCACGTCACGTGCGGCGAGACGACGCAATGCAGCAAAGAAGGCCTCGGGATTTTTGTCGTATTCCCAGCGCTGATTCCACAGAACTAACGGGTCGTGGTCATCACGCGCCGGACTTGCAGGTGCGTTCCGCTGCAGCCGCGCCAAATCAATCCCGACCGGAAGCACACTCGCTTTCTCCCGTAAGCGATCTACAGCGCTGCGCTCCCGATAATCCGGAAAGTGATTGAGATACTGTGGCAGCGCCGCAAACCAGCTCTCGAGATGAAATTGCGAATTGAAAAAAATGTGATCGGCAGTCAGCATCGAAGAAAAGTTGATGAAGACATAATGGCGGTCGCGTTCGTTGTGCTGCCTGCGCATGGCACCGGTCGTCGGGTCGTTCGGAAGCGGGTAGGTCAACTGATTTTCATGCAGATACAGCGCCAACGGCGTATCTGCGAGTTGACGCCTTGTCAGCGCGGCAAACGTCGACAGATCCAACATCGCGTCCGCCAAAACCAGATCAGGCGGCGCTTCACCGCTGGACAATCGTTGCTGGAGGCGTCGTGCAAACGTCACTGCTGCGCCGTGCATCCGCCATTTCCAGAACCGTCCGGGCAGCGTATCGATCTCGACCGAATGCGAACTGAATCGTTGTACGCCTTCGCTCCACGCTCGATGACTGCCGGAGTGATACGGGGAAAGCAAAAGGATTTTCATCAGATGGCATTGCTGGCGTTACGGAATCGTCCGAAAAATGCGTGTTCACTCTCGGTTCCGACACCGACACGGTGCCGGGATGACATGGTTGTCAACCATGCCTGTGAACTGGTCCCGTTCCGCGAATATCGCTTCGCGAAGTTGGCGGTTCGCACAACCGCCGGGTAGAATACGTCCTTCCTCAATGCGTGTCATTGGGGTTGGGTTTCGAGCGCCGGGCCAATGTGTCCGGCGTTCGTGTTTTTGTTCTGCGCAGCGCAACCGAGGCGGTGTTGACTATGTGCCGGGCAATTCCTGCGTCGAACGCGTGCCTTGCGCTTTTCTTCGTGCTGGGCACCATCCAACGATCGGAATCCGCGCGCGCTGCGTCTCCCGACGGTGCTTCGTCGCGCATCACGATTCCTGTCAAGATCCTTTCCCGCACCCTCACCCTCGCAACAGCAACGCTGCGCGTGGCACCGCTCCCTGAAATCGACCCCGTAACGTGCTCGTTGCTTGTGTGGTGTGATGCCGGCCCGATCGGCTGGTTTACCCCGATTCCATCGCGCTTTGATGGAGATTCCTGGAGTTATTCGGGAACCTGCGAAAATGTTTCGGCTCAGGAATTCGCGGCGTGCAACGCGGTGCTGGTTTCGACACAGCCGGACCTTCCGAAATGCGAGGCAGTTGGCACGCCACTTTTTACTGCCACAATCACCGCCATCGCCCCGGGGAATCAATCTGTCTGGCTGAACGTGGGTCGTCGCAACGGAGTCAAGGTCGGCGATGAGTGGTTGCTCGAGCTCGGCCAGCCGGCTGCCCGCTTCGAGACCGTTTTCGTTGATGAAACGCGCTGCGCCGCACTCGTCGTGCCGCTGGTCTCTGATTTGCCGTTGTCCGTCAACGACTCTGTCGCGCTGTGGCCAAGTCCTGCGGACCGTCGCGCGGGCAAACTGCAATCGGCGATCGCTTATATCGATCGCACCGAGACAGACACTCGGTTTTGGGTTCCGCTGCCGAGCAGTGCTATCGTGCCGGAGGGCACACACGTCGAACTGGCGCGAAGCGGCATCGTGATTGCGCTCGGAATACTTGAAAAGAGAAGTACGCCGTTTTCGATCATTCGCCTTGTCGCAGAGATTCCCGGTTCCTCAGAATCAGCAAATTCCGCAAAATCCCCCGCGAATGGGCCGGTAATCGGAGATCGAGTTCATTTTCGCACCCCCGCCGATATTCGCGCCCGGGACTATGCCCCTCGCGTTTTCTCCCGGAGCGGCGACAAGTTCCTGATCAACGCCGGCGAACCGGAATCGCTCAAAGTCGGTGACACGCTGAAGATGTTTCGGAATTCGCAAGCGGTTGGTGTTGCAAACGTGGATCGCGTGCAACGAACCTACGCCACCATTCGCCCCGTCGAGAATGCGGCACTACAAATCGGCGACGTCGCATTGATGGGTGACGCCCCCGCTGTTGCACCGGGAGAAAATTTGGGGGTCATCGAGGCGTTCACCGCGATCCGTGACGTTATCATGGTTCGCCTCGCTGCATCGGAAACGTTTGCCGCACACGATTTTTTCGTCGTCTTTCAGGAAGATGCCCCGGTCGGCGCCGTTCAACTCGTCGCGCAGACCTCAAAGGGTTGCATTGCCGTGATTATTGACGCATCAAAAGCGCACCCGCTTCGCATCGGCGACAGTTTGCGCCGTGCAGTGCGCTGAATTGATCTCCCGCGATTCTCTTCACGGACGTAATTGAGCGATTTCAATCCGACGATATAATCGCGGCTCGCTTTTTTTGAAGCGATCACGAGGATGTAGCTCAGTCGGTAGAGCATCGGCCTTTTAAGCCGTGGGTCCTGGGTTCGAGTCCCAGCATCCTCAGTAATAACAAGCACTTACGAACGACTCGAAATCCGTTGTTCTCAAATCGACCGAATTGGCCGGGGCATGCGCTCCGGCCTTTTGTGCATTCTGCGCGGCTCGCGCCGCTATTCGCGTTGTTGCAATCGCGGACGCTGGTAGAGTTTTAATCGGGTAGGCGACTGATCCTCGCCGAACGCATCCCCCCACCGGCTTGGTGGTCCTTCCGGGCCGTGGGGTGGAGCGACCCGACACAGGAAGGACCAACCATGCAAACCGACATCTACTTATCACCGGCGATGAAAGCCGTGTTATGGCTCGTGTACCGTTTCCAACGTGAGCCGTTCTACTCCGAAGCTGGGAACTGGCAAAACTTCCCTATCGTGTCCGTCCCCCAGCGAATGCTAGGAATGATCGTTGAAGGGCTGCCGGAATTCGCGACCGTGGACATCATCGACGTTCTGGACGAACTCGACACTGCGGGGCTTATCGACCCGTTGTCAGATTCACCGGCATGGTTCGAGCATCCGCTCACATTCGACTTGCCGCACGGTGTTCTGCGGATTGGCGAGCGCAAGGCTTGCGAACTGACCCCACACCGGGGGTTTCCGGGGTACGAGGATATTGTTGTTCCGGCAATAACGTGGCTGCCCACGAACGGCGACGAACGCGCTGAGGCGATGGGGCCGTTCGTCCTACGGTGCGAGGCGTGTCAGTGGCTGGACACGGCGAGCGTATTCGACCCGGAAAAGGTACTGACTTGTCGCTGCGGAGTAGAGCGCACAATCCATGACGCGAATATCGCGTCCGTGTCTGTCACGGCGGCGGGCATGAACGAAGCAAGGCGACTGATCCACGAGGGGGGGTATCAGATTGGCCGAGTGACGACTGCTCGTGACGACCGCCACAACGGCGACGGCGAGTCGCTGCCGGAATTCACCCTTGAGACAATTCCGCCGTGGAACGAAGGCATAGGGTGGATTCTTCACAAGGAAGTGAAAATCGCAAAAACCAAATCGCTCAACGTATCTCGCTCTGCAAAAGGTAGCGTCAAAAACATCGACCAAATGTACGGTATCGACGCTGTTGGACGTGTTTGGCGGCGAGAATTCGAAGGTTCTCAGGATGTTTTCTACTGGAAAGTGCAGATCGACAAAATGAAATCGGAAAAACTTCGCTAATCAACCTGCTATTCTCCCCGCTAGTTCGCTAATTAGCGGGTGATTTTCACTTTTTCGCGCCCATACTCCCCACATGGACGCGACTTGTCACAGACACCACAACGACGAAGCGGACCGGCTTTACACGCTTGGCGAAATCGCGGAGATGCTGGAAGTCCCGATCCACCGGGCAAACTACGCGGTTGCGTCCTATCGCATCCAGCCGACGCAACGAGCGGGCATTCTCCGCCTGTTCGACGCATCAAAGATCGAATCTATCAAGTCGGCACTGAAGCGCACTTCCGCGAGATCGGGGGCGCTCGCATGACTCCCCTTCCCGCACTCATCGGTATCACCGAAATACGCGCCGAGTTTCTGCCGGTCGATCGGCAGACCATCGTGCGCTATGCGGAGGAAGGTCGTTGTCCGGCTCCTGTCGAGTTCACCGGGCCGCGTGGTCGCAAGTTATGGCGGCGTGATGACTGGCAACTTTGGGTCGAAAAAGGGTGTCCGAATCGGGCGGCATTCGAGAGATACAAACGAGCCGAACTACGGATGGTTTCGGCCTAAAAAAAAATGCCGCGCAAGGCTGGGAACCTTTGACGCGGCGCGAATCATGGAAGACTCGCAATGATAGCGAAAACAGCATTTCCAAACAACGAAAACATTCTCAAAAGACATCGTCGCGAACAAAGTTGGTGGCGCGATAAGAACGCGCTAATGGCCCGCATCGCCGACGAACTGTATGCCGTGAAGCGACTCGACGCCGAGCGACGCGTCCGGCTCGACCGCATCGGGCGGCTAATCGACCGCGCCGAAAATTTGCTCGGCGTCGAGCTGCAGCGCGAGCCGGTCTACGCAAAGTGGGCGGCGTATGCGGAGGGTGCGGCGTGACGACTACGTCCCCGAAAGTCTGCCCCGTCTGCGGATTCGCCAACGCCGGATGCAGCGCGACCGCAAAGGGGCTGCGCGTCTGCCGCAGAATCGCGGTTGCGTTCGGACACTGGCGACTTGTCGAGAGAACGCGCGACGGCTCGGGAATCTTCACGCGGCTTGCGGAAAGCGACGGTGCGCGATGAACGCAACTGAGCTCATCTCGC
>JBFWWY010000290.1:0-5149 GCA_050245935.1 Phycisphaerae bacterium
ATTCTGCCGAAGCTCATTTTCTGCGGCGGTCTGACCGGCTGTCTGCTCGGGCTGTTTCTGACGTGCTACACCAACGGCGTCGAATTGCTCGGCGAAAACGCGCTGCCGCTGCCGTTTGCGCAATTCACCGGCTATCAGATTGAGATCAGCGGAAAGCCGTACTTCAGCATTCCGGCGTTTATCCCGGTGATTTTTGAGCTGACGATTCTCTTTTCCGCGCTCACGGCCGTCTTCGGTATGCTCGCGCTGAACAATCTGCCGCTGCTCGCGAAGCCGCTCATGTCCAACGAGCGCTTCCGTCTTGTGACAAACGACCGCTTTTTTGTGTACGTCGATGCGTCCGATCCGCGTTTCCACGAAACGCAGACGGTCGAGCAATTGCGGCAGCTTGGCGGCTCTGAGCCGATTCGCGTCAACGAGCGCACCGGCCCCGTTACGCCGCCAAAATGGATGCTCGCCGCCGGCGTCATTGCGGCATGCTTTCTTCTGATCCCGCTCGTGGTGATCACCAAGGCACGCAACAGCAAATCGCGCGAGCCGCGCATCCATATCTTCCAGGACATGGACAATCAGGAAAAGTACAAGGGGCAGATGGCCAATCCCGTCTTTGCGGACGGCCGAGCGATGCGCGCCGAAGCGCCCGGCACGGTTGCCCGCGGCGACATCCGCGCCACCGGAACCGATCTGCACTTCACCGAAGGTCTGGTTGATGGCGCGTTCGCCACGACGTTCCCCAAACGCGTGCCGATCACCGAAGAAACGCTCGAGCGCGGTCAGGCGCGCTTTGCGATTTATTGCGCACCATGCCACGGGCTCGACGGCCTGGGCGCGGGCCCGGTCGCGGCGCGCAACGTGGAAGGTCGCGACGGCTGGGCCACCTGGGTCGCGCCGACGTCGCTGCATGATCAGAGTGTCCGCGATCGTGCGCACGGCCACCTGTTCAACACAATCACCAACGGTATTCGCAGCATGCCGCCGTATGGCGCTGCGATTCCGATTGAAGATCGCTGGGCGATCGTGTCGTACGTCCGCGCGTTGCAGCGCTCGACCGCTGCCACGATGAACGACGTACCCGCAGACATTCGCACGGAATTGGAGGCGCGCTAGTACCGTGGGCCATCACAAAGAAATCATCGATATCACGCAGGAGCCGCGCCGCATCGACAATATTGACGCGACGCCCGCCGGCAAGGCGTGGGTCGTCGGCGTCGCGTGCCTGCTGCTCGCGCTCGGTCTCTCGTTCCTGCCTGTTCACGGCGGCGGCATGGACCACGCGCTGGCGCAGTTTTTCCGCTCCTATATTCTCGCATTCTGCTTCATTTTGAGCATCGCGCTCGGCGCGTTGCTGTTCGTGATGATTCATCACGTTTCCCGCGCCGGCTGGAGCGTCACCGTACGACGCATCGCCGAATGCATCGCCGGGCAACTGCCGATGATCGCGCTGCTCGCGATCCCGATTCTCATTCCC
Organism: Phycisphaerae bacterium; assembly: GCA_050245935.1. Lineage (GTDB taxonomy): Bacteria > Planctomycetota > Phycisphaerae > UBA1845 > Fen-1342 > JALHOX01. The sequence continues at coordinate 1,469 of JBFWWY010000290.1, forward strand.
ATCCTGTTCAGCATGGAGCATGTCTACCCTTGGTCCGATGCCCACGTTGTCGAAAGCGACCCGACCGGCCTGCTCCAGAAGAAAACGGCCTATCTGAACAAGCCGTTCTTCATCATCCGGCTCGCGATTTACTTCATCGTATGGAGCTGGCTCGGCGGATTCTTCCTGAACAAGTCCACCGAGCAGGATCTCACCGGAGACGACTCGCTCACCCTGCGGATGCAGGCGCTCAGTGCGCCCGGCATCCTCATTTTCGCGCTCACTGCGACATTCTTCTCGTTTGACGTGCTGATGTCGCTGGTGCCGCACTGGTTCAGCACAATGTTCGGCGTTTATTTCTTCGCGGGCTGCATGGTCAGCTTCTTTGCGTCGATGGTGCTCGCAATGGTGCTCGTGCAGCGCAGCGGCCGCGTGCCCCATGCCATCACGCAGGAGCATTATCACGATATCGGCAAGTGGCTGTTCGCATTTATCGTCTTCTGGACGTACATCGCGTACTCGCAGTACATGCTGTACTGGTACGCGAACATTCCGGAAGAAACGATGTGGTATCTGCCGCGTCAGGCGACACCGTACTGGGTCGGCGTAAGTGTCGTGCTGCTGTTCGGGCATTTCATCATTCCGTTCCTGGCGCTGATTTCGCGCTTTCCGAAGCGGCACCCCAATCTGCTGTTGCTGGGTGCGGTCTGGATGCTGGGGATGCACTTTGTCGACATGCATTATCTGGTCGCGCCCGACGTCGAAGGCTACCATATGGAAGGACACGAAATGCGTCCCGGCTGGGCGCATCTTCTGACTGATATTCCGCTGACACTGGGCTTGGCGGCGATCCTCTTTTACTGGGTCGCACGCGAAATCGGCCGCCATTCGCTGGTGCCCGAGCGCGATCCGCGTCTGGCGGAATCGCAGGCCTTCGAGAACTTTTAAAGGGAATTTGGCGTGAGCGATCATCACGACTCGCATGAACAACCGTATACCTCCGCCCGCGGCGACGAGGCCGATCCGCCCAGCGGCGTGACGGCGTTCGTCGGCGTGATCGGCGTGCTGCTCATTGTCGCAACCGTCATCGGTCTCGACGCGCTGTATCAATACGAAGATTACAAAGAAGTGCAGACCAAGAAATACGAAGAGACCTATCGTGAACGCGTGCGGCTCCAGGCCGAACAGCGCGAAAACATCGAGCAATATGCAGTGAACAAAGAGACCGGCGCGGTGCAGATTCCGATCGAGGACGCGATGCGCCTGGTTTTGAAAGATCTGAAAACGGCCAGTGAATAGCGTTTCCGGGTAGGATCAATCGTGCCGGATGGTGAAATGAAATCGACGGGCAGAATCAAGCAAGTGCGGCTCCTTGCCGGCATTGTGATCGCAATGCTTGCAGGATTCGCGCGGGCCGACGTACCGGTCGATTTCATTCCTGACGAGCAGCGCGACGTCGGCGTGACACAGAACCTCGGGGCGCAGATCCCGCTTGATCTCGACTTTGTCGACTCGGACGGCAAGCGCGTCCGCCTGAAGGAGTACTTCGACGGCTCGCGCCCGGTGATCATCACGCTGAACTATTTCACCTGTCCGATGCTCTGCAAGCTGCAGTTGCAGGACATGGTCAAGACGCTGCAGGAAACGAAACTCGACCCCGCGCAGGATTTCGCGATCCTCACGGTCAGTTTCGATCTGCTCGATCAGCCGCAGCTCGCCAAAGCGCAGCGCGAAAAGTATCTCAGCCTGTATGGCCACGAAAACGGCAAGAAGGGCTGGTTCTTCCTCACGGGGAAAGAGTCGAGTATCAAAACGCTGACGGAAACTGTCGGCTTTCAGTACAAGTGGAACAAAAACACTGAGGAATATTCCCATTCCGCGGTGATGGTGTTGTGCATGCCCGACGGCAAGGTCTCGCGGTATCTCGGCCTCAATACCGAACCGGACGTCCTGCGCCTTTCGCTGGTGGAAGCGTCCAAAGGCAAGCTCGGCTCCGTCTTCGATCAGTTGTTTCTCTGGTGCTATCACTACGACCCCGCCGCCGGCAGTTATGCCGCGGTCGCGATGAATATCGTGCGGCTCGGCGCGGCATTGGTCATGGTCGCGCTCGCAGTCATGTTGACCGCGTTCTGGATGGTGGAGATTCGGCGTCGTCGCGCGCGGAAGGTCGTCGCGGCGTAGCGGCTGTTGGGCCGTCGCAAGAAGGACAGGAAATGCTCGTTTCGCTCGTTGCACAATCTTTGACTCTCCCCGTCACGCTGGCGCAGTGGGGCGAAGGCCACTCTGTGCTGCTCCCGGCCAAGCATTCGACGTTCGCCGACTCGGTGGATAAGCCGTTCTGGTTTATCTTCTGGGTTTCGCTCGTGTTCTTCGCGATTATCGTGAGTTGTGCGGTCGGCTTCGTCGTCGCCTATCGTCGCACCCCGAGCAATCCGGTTGCCACGAGCAATGTCACGCACAACACACCGATCGAACTCGCGTGGAGCATCCTGCCAGGGTTTCTTCTTGTGATCATGTTCTGGTGGGGCTTCAAAGGCTTCATCAACATGCGCGTGATGCCGGAAGACGCATACACGATCAACGTCGAAGCACAGCAATGGAACTGGAGCTTCACCTACCCGAACGGCTTCTCGACGGACACCCTGCACGTTCCGGCGGACACGAATGTCAAGCTTGTGATGGGTTCGGTGGATGTTCTCCACGCAATGTACATTCCGGATTTCCGGGCAAAACAGGACGTTGTGCCCGGCCGCTATAGTTATCTCTGGTTCAACGCGCCGAATCCCGGCGAGCACATGTTGTTCTGCGCCGAGTATTGCGGCAAAGACCACTCAAACATGACGAAAACCGTCGTTGTACACGCGAAAGAAGATTTCCCGACGTGGCTCGCCAATGCCGACCCGCTTTCCAAACTGACCGAAGAGATGCAGGCGGAATGGCTCGCGAAGCCGAAGGAATTCATTGATGCCCATCCCGAATTGGTCGGGCTGCTGCCGCCGGCCGGGATGGGGGAAGTGCTGTACAAGCGAAAAGGCTGTTCAAGCTGCCACAATGTCGACGGCACCACCAATCAGGGGCCGGCCTGGAACGGCATCTGGGGCGATAAGAGTCACACCGTGCTTGTCGGCGGCGCGCCCCAGACGGTGACGGTCGATGAAAATTACATACGCGAATCGATTCTGGACCCCGGTGCGAAAATACGCGAGGGTTTTCAGAACAACATGACCTCGTATCAGGGCCGCATGAAGCCCGCCGAGCTCATCGCGCTGATCGAATACATCAAGACGTTAAAGGAATAGCGACGATGCACCGTCGCAAAGGAATATTGCAATGACTACGCTCAGCCCGACTGTCGATACGCTCGGCGCACGACAGGTCGATGACGGCAACTATCTGAAAGCCTCCTATGGCTTCAAGTCGTGGGCTTTCACGCTCGACCACAAACGCATCAGCCTGATGTATCTGGTCAGTGTCGGCTTCATGTTTCTCGTCGGCGGTTTGTTTGCGGTGCTTGTTCGCACCACGCTGTTATGGCCGAATAACTCCGCGATCGCCGAGCCGCTGATCGATGCGAATATGTACAACCGCTTCTTCACGTTCCACGGTGCGATCATGGTGTTCATCGTCATCATCCCGGGGATCCCGGCGGCGATGGGCAATTTCGTGCTGCCGATGATGCTTGGGGCGAAAGACGTCGCATTT
>JBFWWY010000291.1:0-5134 GCA_050245935.1 Phycisphaerae bacterium
GCGCGTGTCACAGCGGGCCGAATTTCACCGACGGAGTATTTCATACGGTCCGCGTACCGCCGCGCGGGAATGAAGCGGTGTCGGACGCGGGCCGCTACGAAGGAATTCATCTGCTGATGAAGGACGACTTTCGCGCGAGCGGTGCGCACAGCGACGAACGTGACGGCGCGGCGTCGAAAAAACTCGAGCGACTGCGGCAGTCGGCCGAGTTGTGGGGACTGTTCAAAACGCCGAGCCTGCGAAACGTCGCGCTGACCGCACCGTATATGCATCAAGGCCAATTCGCGACGCTGCCTGAAGTGCTGCACCATTACTCGACGTTCGAAAACGCCCTGCCGCCGGGCCATCACGAACAGGAAATCACGCTGCAGCCGTTGCAGTTGACCGAGCAGGAGACGGCGGATTTGCTGGCATTTTTGCAATCGCTGACGGGGAAGAAAGCGGGAGAAATAGCGACGAAAGTGCGTCCGACGGATTAACGCGGAGATATTGCATCGGTCCCCCACCCTGCGCCGCGATCAGCGCGAAGTAAAGCAAGACGCACTTTGCGCGGCTAAGGATGGGGCACCCGTCTATGCGAGCAGGTCGATTGCGGCACCAGTGAACGATTTATCAATGTAACGCGAAAACGCGGCGTGCATATTTGGTGCGGTTTGAAAGTCGCGATTGGTTTGTGTGTGCCATGTGAATGCCCCTACTCCCGGATCTCTCGGGTCGGTGTCGAGCCAGTTTGCGATGCCATCGCCGTCGATGTCGGAGTCTTCGACGTCGGCAATGCCGTCATGGTCGCTGTCGCGCTGCAGCGGGTTGTACATGAGGTATGCGTTGTCGTACAGGTCGATGACCTGGTCGCGATCGAGATCGCGGGCGTCGGGTTCGCCGAGCAGGTTGCGATTGACGCTGAGCAGCGCAAATGCCCGGCAATAGTTCGATCGCAGGTGAAACGCATGGGCCTGCGCCGCACAATACGAGAACCCGCGCGTGACATCGCGAATGGACACTTCTTCCCCGCCTCCTCAGGACGATGGTCGTGACAGTCATGGTAGGTTGTGCGCTTGAGTCGAGGCTGCGGAGATTGCGCGATTCGATTGCGCGGGCCGGTAAAAAGTCACAAACGAGACCGGAGCGTTTGAGTGGATAGCAGATGACGTCGCGAGAATTCCGCGCGTTGCGATGTCGCCGATAACGGTTGGATCGCGCCTGGACCGGTGCGCAGGATGAGATGCCGCGAAATCGTCACGCCACATCAGGATTACAGAGAAAAACATTTTGCGCGGGGGCTTTCCGATGTGTCGGGATTACTAAGGATGCGTCCGGCACGGGGGCACGGACGCTACGGGGAAAAGATTGGCGCGGCGATATCGCGAAATACAGCGAGTGCTGCGGGCTTACGGGCGAATGCCGGTAGTGCTGGCGACGCCGGTAAAGCGGCGAGAGCCGAGCGTCCATTCGGGGATGCCTTCGGGCCAAAGCGTGAGCGTGACGCGGAAATCGTCGTCGACGCCGTCATACTCGACGACGAGACCGCCGTACCAGCGCGGCATCTTCCGGATGTAGGCAACGGAGACTTCGCCGATGTCACCTTCGTCAATGTCATGCCAGAAGCGAAACGCCGTGATGTGCTTTTCGTTGAGTTTGTAGTTAAAGCCGCCGCCGACGAGGCTCATGCTGATGTCGCTGGCGTAGCGCGTGCCGAAAACGTAGGCCAGTCTCGGTGAGCGCTCGACCGTGATCGCGACGCTGTGCCGGTCGTAGGTCTGGTCGTTCAAGTCGAAGTTGAAATCGTACAGCAGTGCGGTGGAATCGCTCAGCCGGTAGACCACATCGCCGGCGAAGTAGTTGCGGGTGCGGCTGTCCTCTGGCCGGAAGGTGTTGACATAGCCATTGGAGATTTCGCCGGGCTGGGCATCGCCGAAGACGCCGACTTCGAGATTCAACGAAAGGAGATCCACGGTGCGCTGCGCGTCTTCCGGGCCGCGCTTGGTCTGCCACGTCTGCTTGACGCCGACTTTCGCACCGTAGAAATCGTCCACGGTTTCGATGCCTTCGTCGTAAGGCGTGATGAATTCGCTGCGGGTATTGCTGCCCGCGCCCCACACGACAAAGTTCGGTTCGATGATGTGGCGGATTCTGTTGATGTCGAGCAATTCCGAGCGGACACTGTCATACACCTTGGCAAGCGTGGTGGCACCGCGAACGCCGAATACGCCGAGCCCGCGCCAGAGGCCGTTGTCACGAAGCGGTTGGCCATCCCAATACGTGCCGCGGAGCGAGGCGAACGGAACCAGGTTCATATTTGCAAACTTGAAGGGCCATTCCACTTCTTCGCGGCCATCAATGCGGAACGTGGTATCAGTCGGCGCTTTGTTGTCGAACGGCTGGCCGGTCCCGAAAATCCGGCGCTGATCAAAATAGAAGCGATCATCCGGGCGATAGCGCACCGCGCCGATGCGCGATTCGAGATAGGACACGAACGGGAGTCCTTCGAATACGTCGCCGATGCGGCGGTATTCCAATTCCGGCAGATGTTCAGTCTGGGTGATGAAGTCGAGCAGTCGCCAATTCGTGAGAAACGTCACGGCTTCGGTATCTTCCGCGCGCTTCAGGTACAGGAGCGTTTCCTGCTCCTTGCCTTCAAACCACTCGCTGCGGCGGTAAATTTCGAGGAAATTCGGATCGCTGACATAGCTTCCTTCGAGCGTCAGCTCCCATTTGTTCTCGAGCTTCTGACGATGACGCACGAGCAGGCGGCCGCGCGTCTCCGACGAGGGCTCCCATTCATTCCGGCGGATCGGCCCAAGCTGGGTATCGAAGCCGTCGTCCGTCATCAGATACGAACGAATCAGACCGTAATAATCCGGCGTTTCATAGTCGAAATCCGCGCCGATGGCGGGGCCGCGATCCGAAAAATAGTCCAGGTGTAGTGAGGCATCCCAGCCCGGCGGCGTCTGCATGCCAAGCAAATTGAAGAGGTACCACGAGGTCTGAATGGTCGAACCGAAATCGCCGTCATACGCGACACGGGCGCGGCGGATCAGCGTTTCGCTCGTATCGAGATTTCCTTCCGCACGAGGCCAGAACAGAATCGGTTGATTGTTTACGTTCAACGACGCGTTCTCAAGTTCATAACGTCCGGCGATACCACTGCCGGCGATTTCCTGGCGCTCCTGCGTCCCCATGTCACGGAGATAGAGCTTGTCGACGCCGACATGATAATGCGGCGTGTAAAACTCGCTGGTGGTCACGCGCGCATTGGTCGCTTCGAATTCGGTCGCCGAAAGCTGGCGAATTTCGTCGGCACGCACGTAAAACGGAATGCCGCGATCAGGGAGGTCCGCGCGAAATACGGAATCGAGAATAATCGCGCGTTCAAGTTCAAAGTCGTAATACAACCGCGACGCGCGGATGAACCGCGAGCCGTAGGACAGCACGACGTCGCCTTCGAGATAGACCGAGCGGACGCGCTTCGCGACATTTGCGGTGCCGAGACTCGAAGCGGATGTCGCAGGTACGCCGGGTACCAGCGGCTGCGCCACCGGCGGAGGACTTCCGGGCTGCGTTGTGAGATTCTGTCCGGACGAAGCAGCGTCGGGCTCTTGATCCGCGGCGGCACCGCCGAACGAATCGGCCAGACCTTGCGCAGGAAAAATGACTGCGTTTTTGGCGCGGATTTCGACGATGTCGCGATTTACGCCGCCGCCGCCTTGCGCGAAATAGACGCCGCCGGTTGCAACGTAGACGTCTTTTCCTTCGCGATCCTTACCGGTTTCAATGCTGCCGGTCTGATATTCGACCTCGCGCTGCGCGCGTTGCGGGTCGGGTGGCAACTTCCCATCCGGGCGTCGAACTGACGAATATTGCGGGTCGATCGTCTTGCCCGCTTCGATACGGTCGCGAGCGGCTTTCGCTCGTTCGTAAAACTCCGTCGCCGCGGCGGATTGGCGCGTATGTGAGTCCTGCGACTTAAAAACTTCGCCGGACGTCCGCAGATTGGAGACCAGAAGCACGTGATCGACCGTGACCGTGCCGACCGATTCCGCCACTTCCGCGTGGCCGGAGAGATAAACGGTAAGGATATGAAACGTTTTACCGGTCGCACTTTTTTCGGTTTTGATCCAGACCACCGCATCGTCGGAAGACAATCGCCTCCGGCCGAGCGTGAACTGGAAATCTCCCTGAAAAAGCACGGCGAGTTCGTTCTCCGGCGTTTGCCATTGCCACGCAAACTTTCCATGCATTTCGGCGTCGAATTCGCTCACCGATTCTGGCAGCAGCGCTTCGTCCTCTGAATCGTTTTGTGCGTACGCTCCCGGTATGTGGAATGCGAGAAAGGCAAAGGCTGCCGCACAAACGGCGAATCGAGGAAGGCGTGCTGCAAACTTCTTGAAGATCACGAAAATAGAGTCCTCAACAACTCGTGGCGAATTTTGAGTTGCGCTTGCGACGACGATTTTTTGAAACCCAACCAGACCGTGCCGGGTAGACCTGCGGCATTATGGCCGACGGCACGACATGGTCAATGGCGCGGCCGCTGGAAGCGCGATTTCTTTTCGCACCTGCCCGCGCCGCGTACGCCGGCATCGTGTATGCTGCAGCAACAGGCCCGACCGGCATCACACGACTATAATGGTGAAAAAGGACAACGATGCGAGAAGTCACTCACCATTGCGGATTGTTTGCGGTTGCTGATCACCCGCAGGCGGCGCAACTGACATATTTCGGCTTATATGCGCAGCAGCATCGCGGCCAGGAAGCCGCCGGCATCTGTTCGTCCAATGGCGAACAGATACTCCGTCGCGCGGGTCTTGGACTCGTCACGCAGGCATTCAACGACCAGAGTCTGCAGGAGTTGACGAATCCATTCGCGATCGGACATGTGCGCTACAGCACAACCGGCTCCTGCAGCGAATCGAATATTCAGCCGTTCCTCCTCTCCGGTGCGCTCGGCGAAGTCGCGATCTGTCACAACGGCAACCTCGTGAATGCGATGACGATCCGGCGCGAGTACGAGTCCATGGGGACGCTGTTTTTCACGTCTTCCGACACGGAAGTCATCCTGCACATGCTTGCGGACAAGGAGTTCGCGACGCAGGTAGACCCTTTGGCCTCCGTGATGCGACGACGGCGCGGCTCG
>JBFWWY010000292.1:0-5130 GCA_050245935.1 Phycisphaerae bacterium
CCGCGAGCAGCTACCTGAACTTGATGGACACCGCGCGGAAGTACCTGCCCGACATCGCACTCGCCGGCGACATCATTGTCGGCTTCTGCGGCGAGACGGACAACGATTTTCAGGAGACGGTCGAACTTGTGAAGCGGGTGCAATATCAGAGTTTGTACATTTTCCGGTATTCGCCGCGCCCCGGCACGGCTGCGGATCGCGGGCAGGCAGACGATATTCCCGACGAGGTGAAAGCCGCGCGGAACAGCGAATTGCTCGCGGTGCAGCAGGGGATTCAGGAGCAGATTCGCAAGCAGCAGATCGGGAAGACCGTCGAAGTGCTCGTCGAAGGCTTCAGCAAAGCGGCCCGCAAAGCCCGCGGCGAAACGAAGGGACAGGTGCGTACGCGCGGCAAGAGCAGCCCGACGTTTCGCGTCCGCGAAGCAAACGGCGCGCCGATCGCCGGCGTTGCAAATGGGAGTCCGAGGCTCCTGCCGAGCCGTGACGAGGTGCCTCAATGCGCACAAGGTCGTGACGCCATCAGCGCCGCCGACTTCGATCTTCCCGAGCAGGCCTCCGAACAGGATCGCGGTGCGGAAGTTTCGCGCGACAAAAGCGATCAGCTCGTCGGCCGCACGCCTCACGACGCAGTCGTACTCTTCGACGCGCCCGAGTCGTACATCGGCGCAATTGTCGAGGTGCACGTCGAGTCCGCGACGGCGCATTCGCTCTTCGGTCGTCTCATCGGCGTGAAATCGCCGCCGCGGGTCGCAGAGAAAATATCGGTCGATTCTGCCCAAAAACCGGCGGGTCAATTCGCGCTGCCGATTGTGACGTGATAAACATTCGTGGTGCCACTGTCTTGCTGTACTCGGCATGACAGTGCTGTCGTTAAACCAACAAACAAAGATGCGCGGTGTGGGGGACTGATTGAAATTGCAGTCTGTCCCCCACCCCGCGCCGCGATTGGTTTTCCTATAGTGCTTCATTCGTCAGCGCGGCTACAGGATGGGGCACCCGCCGCGCGTTACGTTCGGAAAGGAGCAATCGCCGATCGGCGGATTCGTGTATTACACACATGAGAATCGCTTTGTGCGGTTGGGAAATGTCGACGGCGAGACGCCTGAACCCGTACCGAGCGCTCCATCATTGCACCGCCTCAATCAATCCTCCCCGTCTCCGTCCACGTCCGTCACCATGAAATTTGTCGCGAGGTCGCCGCGCATGCGCTGGTGGAGGCTTGTGTCGCGCATGCGGTTGTGGGCGCGGCGGACTTCGCTCAGGCCGTCGTGCAACTGGGCCAGATGAACAACGGCGTCACCCGGCGTGACCGAGGGATACGTTGTCATGCCCAGCACGATGCCGTCCACCGGTGCCTCGAGCGTGTTCAGTTCGTCGCCGAGCAGGTTCGTGTTCGTCGCGATCGGCTGCCCGGCCTCAACGATATCTCCGGGACTGATGTGATAGAGCAGAAAGCCGCCGTTTTCGGCGCGGACCCAGACAGTCTTCTTGATCAGCGTCTGAAAGACCGGCTTGCGTGGCTTGCCGGTGATCATGCCAAGCTCGATCAGTACGTTGCGCACGCCGCGGATCGCGACTTCGACGACCGAAGGCTCGACTTTCAGCACCTCGCCGGCTTCGAGAATGATCGTCGGGCAGCCCGCCTGAGACGCCGTGCGACGCAGCGAGCCTTGCGGTCCCTTGCCGTCGACAACGAGCTCGCAGCCGAACGCTTTCGCGATGCGGAGAATTTCGGGATTGCTGAGATCGGCGCGGACGTTATGGAAATTCGTTCGGCGGACCGCGGCACTGTGGAGATCGATGATGTAATCGCTGCGGCCGACGATCTGCTCGAACACGAAGCAGGCGAGCCGACTCGCCATGCTTCCGGTGGCGCTGCCCGGAAAGCTGCGGTTGAGATCGCGGCGGTCGGGCAGATAGCGCGACTGATACTCGTAGCCGGGAATGTTGATGACCGGAACGAGAATCAGGCCGCCGCGCTCAAGCTGAAAATGATCGCCCTGAATCAGTGCGCGAACCGCGCCAGTGCCGTTGACCTCGTCGCCGTGGACGGCGGCGATGATCGCGACGGTCGGCCCCGGCGCTTTCGCGCGCCAGACGTGAACGGGGATGTGCATCGGTCGGCCGCTGAAGCTCTGCGTGACGACGAGTTCGACGTTGCGGCGCTGTCCGGGTTCGAGCGGTTGCCCGTTCCAGTTGTCGATATCGAGACGAGGTCGTTTGTCTTCGTTTTTCATGTTGGGTCGTCGACGGGTTCGGTTTCCAGTCTGTGCACTTTGACTTTGCTCCGGCGGCGTTTCTTTTCGGGAATCAGGCCGCGCATCGACTCCATTTTGCCGTAGCAAAGCAGCTTGTCATCGGCCTCGATCACACGCGTCGTCTTCGGGTTCGAAATGACGGTCGTACCGCGATGCAGCGTGAGTACCACGATATCCTGCTCGCGCAGTCCGGAATCCTGAATCGTTTTGCCGATGAGTTGTGATCCATCGGGGATGTGCAATTCGACGACGCCGTAGCCCCGGCTGACGGTGAGGCGCTGTCGAATGTCGATTTCGGGGAAATTCACCTGCGACGCGATGAAATCGATGATGGCACCGGCGACGTCCAACTGCGTCGCGCCTTCGATTCCCTCCAGCCCCGGCGACGAATTGAGCTCCATGATCTGCGGGCCGTTTTTGCCTTCGAGCATGTCCACACCCGCGACGCGCAGCCCCATGATTTGTGCGGCACGTACGGCGGTTTGCTCGTACTGCTCGTCGAGTTTGATGGCTTCGGTCCGCCCGCCGCGGTGCACGTTGCTGCGAAATTCGGTGCCTTGCGCGACGCGCCGCATCGCCGCCACCACCTGGTCGCCGACGACGAGGGCGCGAACGTCGCGCCCTTTGCTCTCCGCGACGAATTTCTGAATCAAGACGTTCTGCTTGGCGGATTGAAGCGTTTCGACGATCGCTTCGGCGATTTTCTCATTCTCGGCGAGAATCACGCCGACGCCTTGCGTGCCTTCGAGCAGCTTGATGATGACGGGGGCACCGCCGACGCGTTCGATCGCGGGCAATACATCGACGCGATCGCGCACGAACGTTGTGCGCGGGATGCCGATGTCGTGGCGACTGAGAATCTGCAGGGCGCGGAGCTTGTCGCGCGAGCTGGAGATGCCGTTGGCGCTGTTGGCGGCGTAGACACCCATCTGCTCGAATTGGCGCACGATCGCGGTACCGAAATAGGTGATCGATGCGCCGATGCGGGGCAGCACGGCGTCGTAATCGGAGATTTCGATTCCGCGATAATACAGATCCGGATTTTTGGGTTGCAGATCGATCGTAAAGCGCAAGGTGTTGAGCACCTTGACGGAGTGGCCGCGGTGCTCCGCCGCCTCGCGCAGCCGGCGCGTGCTGTAGCAGCGCGGCGCTGCAGATAAAATTGCAAGTTTCACCGGTCCCCCTTTTTCTTGCGCACGCGTCTGTTCTTCGGCGTCAGCAAATAGCGCTTCGCGGGATTGACGACAAAGGTTCCGGCCAGCGCGGAACGTCCGACGAGCATTCGGCAGAGCATCCCCTTGCGTCCGACAAGGCTAATTTCGATTTCCTGTTCTACGGTGCCCATGCGGACGCGGGCGCGAACAACGGGGCGGCGCTGCGACTGCCCGCTGCTCGGTTTGACTTTCGCTTCGCGCGCGAGCGGCGCTGTGATCCAAATGGTTTCTCGCTTCGGTCGTTCGTGAATCACAACTTCGAAGCGGATATGCGTGTCGTCTACCGGCTCGACCCGCGCCACATGGAGCGCGCTGGTCCGCGCGCCGGTATCGATCTTGGCCCGCAATCGCGTGATGCCCCATTCGGGAAAATCGACGAACTCGCGCCAGCCGACAACGGGCGGTACGGCGCGATCCGCAGAGCGTGCTGGATTGTGTTTCATGGCCGACACGCTCGTGAGTGTACCCATGCTGCAAAATTCGCACAAAAATATCGCTGCGGACGGCGCAGCAAAGAAGCGCGGGCGCGCAGGCCCGCGCTTCATCTCACATCGTTCCAGCGGCAACCGTTACAGCTTTTCGAAACCCAGCATGATCGCTGCGTTGTTGCCGGCGCTTTGTGCCGCGATGTCAATCTTAAAGTTGTTGACCGTTGCACTGCCGCCACCAATCAATTGCACGGTGCTGGGAAACACTTCCTTGGGCAGTGTGAACGTGTAGGTGCCGTCCGTCGAAAGGTCTCCGAGCGCGTCGGCCGGCACTTCCAGAAAATGCGTGTCGTTACGCCAATGGGTAATCGGCGACGTCCAGGTTGCTGCGCCGTCGATCATTCCGTTCAACTGGCCGTCGTCGCCGTTGTAAAAGATCTCAAAGAAGTAGTTGACGCCGGTGATGAAGTTCCCGTCTTCATCGCGGGGAGGCTCGAATTCCACCACGAGATCCTGCGCGCCGTCGAAGGCAATCGGCGTTGCGCCGGTGTACGCCGCGAGCGTGGCGGGCGTGCCGACTCTCGTGAGTTTGGGGATGCTCGTGAAGACAAAGTTGATCATGCGCGAATAGATGAGCGTCGAGTCATCATCGAATGCAATGATGACGGTAAACGTGTCGCCGGCGTTGATCAGTGCCTGCGGGGAAACGAATGCTTCCCAGCGTCCGCCTTCGCCGGGCATAAATTGATAGTCGAGGTCGGCCCAACTCGCGAGTTCAACACCCATCTCGCCGGCCACCATGATTTTTGCCCCTTCGATGTACGCGGGCGCGGTCTTGGGAAACAGGCCGACGCTGGTAATCGTTTTGGTGCTGCCCGGTTGCGGGATGATTTCAAAGGTGATGATCGTGTTGTTTGCGAGCGCGTCCTCGATTTCAGCGGGAGAGCCGGAGTAGTAGAGGTCGGCTTTCGCTTCGTCGATCTTCAGATTCATGAAAAAGCTCGCGCGAATGTCGGCATTGTCCGGCTCGCCGCCGACGCCGCCCATTCCGTCGAATTCGTCGACAATCCCGTTGCCGTTGTTGTCCGCATCGTACATGTCGATGAGGCCGTCCTGATCGCTGTCGCAGGCCTGATTCGGATTGTTGCTCGTTGAGCCATCTGCTTCATCGCCTTTGCCGTTCGAGGGCACACCGAGGGGAACGCCGATGCTGTCGAGATGCGCGAAGAC
>JBFWWY010000293.1:0-2420 GCA_050245935.1 Phycisphaerae bacterium
AAAATGCAGTTCCGCAAGCGCTATGTGTTTTTGGTCCCGGCGGGGATTATCGCGCGGCGATTGAGCCGAAACATGCGCGGACCGTCGACCTGAAGCAGCACGCACTTTCTGAGAGCGACTTTGAAAAGCTCTGCGCCGCGTTCACGCGGATGCTGAGCGGTGGCGCGGGGAAAGCCGGAAAAGCAGAAAGACGCCTCACTCCACTCCACGCAGCGAAGAAGATAATCCCGCCGGTAAAGTTTGGATCTCTCAGCGCCATCATGGCGGAGGAGTGGACCGATGTCGCGCAATCCGCGATCAAAGAAGGACCCGTCAATCACGCCGAAGCAGCTTCGCATTCTCACGTACATTCGCGACAGTCGTCGCGAGCACGGGTTTGCGCCGACGATGCAGGAACTCGCGGACGAGTTTCAGGTCAGCAAGGTTACGGTGTTCGAGCACGTCAGCGCTCTCGAAAAGAAGGGATATTTGCGCCGTTCGCCGCACAAGGCACGCTCTTTGCAACTTAACGACGGGATTCCTTTCCCGGATGAGCGCAGCACAATTCTCCCCCTCGCGGGCACGATTGCCGCAGGCTACCCGATCGAAGCGGTGGAGGATTCGGAATCGGTCGACCTGGAAGAGCTGTTCACGTCACCGAACGGCAATTTCGTGCTGAAGGTTCGCGGCGACAGCATGATTGAGGACTGCATCTGCGACGGAGACTACGTGGTCGTTGAAAAGCGGTCGAATGCGCGCAACGGCGAGACCGTCGTCGCACTGCTCGATGACGGCGAAGCGACGCTCAAGCGGTTCTACAAGGAAAAAGGCAAGTATCGGTTGCAACCGGCCAATGAGGCGTACGAACCGATCATCGTCGATCGGGTTGATATTCAGGGTGTCGTCGTGGGTGTATTGCGACGGATGTAAGCAGGTCCGTGGAATCGTTGGAGCCCCGCAGCCTTTGGGTCGCGAGGCTTGGTTATGGGTCTGTTTGCGGGCGGCCTGGGTGTCCCGCCCGTGTGAAGTCGTTTATTGCGGCTCAGAATCGCCCGTTATCCGGGGGATTTGGTCAGGAATTTCAGTCTTTTCGTGTGTGGTGAGTTCTTCGGACGCTGACGGAGTGGCGCTTTTTTCCGAAAAGAGGGGAACGAAGCACGCCCTGCGTCGTCAGATTGGGTTCGTAGCGTCTTGAAGATTCTCCAGCGGTAAACGCCCGGCTTGCGGTATTGACGCAGGTCAGGCGTTTCCATTTCCGGGCATTGGACACGCGTTCATCGTCAGATTCATTCGTACCCTCCGGCAAGGGACGGGTTGTGAAAGAGCGGTTCGCGCGCTACACTCTCGGTTCAATTGAACGTCAGCCGCAAACCCGCTCGGGGCGTACGCCGGGGAGTGCCAGTTTATGATTTTCGGTGAGGAGAGTTCGAAGCCAATGGGTGACCAACCAAATCCGCAGCAACAGCAGCAAGTTCGCATTGACGCCAGCCGTATGGAGACGGTCTATTCCAACTTTTTTGCGATCTCGGGCGCGCAGGAAGAAGTCACGCTATTTCTCGGCGCGAATTCGCCGATGCCCAACTCGAATCAACCCCTCGCGCAACTTTCGCATCGCGTGATGGTCAACCCGCAAAATGCCAAGAAGCTGATGATTGCTTTGCAGCAAACGGTAAAGGCCCACGAAGATCGTTTCGGTCCGATCGAGCTTCCCGCAACGCCGGGCCAGCAACAAGGCTAAGTCTTCACAAGATTAATCCCGCACCGGCGCCGTCGCGCCGGGTGCGGTGCAAATGCCTATGCCCACCAACATCGTCTCGCATGGAATCGACATTGTGGAAGTCGCTCGCATTGAGCGAATCGCCGATCAGCATGGCGCTCGATTTCTCGACCGCGTCTACACCTCCGCAGAACAGAAATATTGCCTGGACAACAAAGTTACAGGTCCACGGCTCGCTGGACGCTTTGCCGCGAAGGAAGCCGTGCTGAAAGTCCTCGGTACCGGATGGCGCGGCGGGATTGAGTGGACGGACATCGAGGTTCTCCCCGATGCGCTGGGCAAACCACTTTGCAGTCTGACCGGGAATTCGCGGCGACTGGCCGACCAGCTCGGCATCGCGGACGTGCTGGTTTCCATCTCACACGCCGGCGGCTTCGCGACAGCTTCCGCCATCGGCATCGGCACGGTTGCCAAGGATACATAAACCGCGATTTGCCAGAGCGGTCGACAGGATGGGTCGGGTTCAGGAAACTGTTCGCGCTCTGATTCGACGGTTGATGCTGACTACCATGTCAAGGCAGCCGCGCGGCGCGACACCAATAAGCGGCTTCGTCTGGCGCGTTCAGTAAACCATAGCGACCTGATGTAGAACGCATGCTGGAATTCTACGGCCGGCGCGGAGGCACGGCCGCTACGGTTGGCTTTGCAATGCTCTAGTTTTCCG
>JBFWWY010000293.1:2430-5116 GCA_050245935.1 Phycisphaerae bacterium
AACTTCCAAAATCACCGGCGATTGGCTCAACGCCGCGATTCGTTGCTCTTCTGAAAGCTCCGCCAATTTCGTTCCATTGAGGCTGAGGATTTCGTCGCCTTTGAGGAGTCCGCACTTTTCTGCCGGCATTCCACTGATGACGTCCTGCACATAAAGAACGTCTTTTCCACGAGGCATCGCCGCAATTCCGTACCGCGGCCGCGGACTGGAGTTCCGTTGCATTACGCGCGGCGTCCCCGGTTCCTGGCCGGCCGTCGCAGATGCAGATGGTTCCTGAATTTTCATCAATCAGACCCGCCGGTCGATAGAAACGACGTAATTCTGGAGAAAGCGTCCGCCGAGCAAGGCCTGCTGAAAGCGATCGGCGACTTCGACGAGAGGGTCGTCGAGCTGCAATGCACCGATTTCGATTTTGCCTTGCAACGTGCCGGCGAAGATATCAAACGAGCCGCTGATGGTTATTGCTTCACCGATCTTTTTCAGTTCGCCATCAAATTTCAACGTGTCGGCCAGCGCCTTCGGCAGCGCGATGCCGCCCATCGATCCGGAGTCGATGTCCGCCATGATTTCGTGACCATTCACGAGGATCGGGATCTGCGGAATCTCACGGTCCGCGGACAATTTGACCGCACCGTTTGAATCGAGTTTTGCCGGCTCCAGGATGATTTTGCGAGATGGATAGTCGAGTGTCAGGCAACAATCCTTAAACATGTCAATTCCAAGAATTCCATCGGTCTCCAGCGGTCGCGGACCGGCCTGATAATCCCGGCTGGCAACCGTCAGGTTCTGCCATTCCCGGTCCCCGATTTTGATCGCCTGTATCTCGTGCAACGGCATCACGACCAAAGTGTTGCTCATGCCGTCACTGCCACGCACTTCTCCGGTTTTCTCCAATGAGAGTTTTTTGACCAAGGAAGTATCCACGCGTCCCATGCCCTGGCCACCCGTATCCAGTGCGAAGCGAAACGGCCCTGCCCCATTGACCTCGACATTCTCGATATAGATGAGTCCGTTGCGAAGTTCGAAGGGGATTTCGATTTTCTTCGTGACGTTTTCTGCGGACGCAACAAAAACTCCCGCGATGCCACAGAAGATGAGCGCCGCATGGACGAGAACGGTTACAGGCTGATGCTGACGGACATTTCGCATATTGCTTTCCTTTCTGATGGATCTTCGCCAACGAATGTGTCCGGGCGGATGCCCGAAACCGGGTTCTACACACTCCCGCGAACAATGTTCAAGCTTGCTCGGGCATGGCAAACGCATATAGTACGTTTCGCACTACTTATGGACGAGCCTCTGGAACGAACCCTGTCGAGAATTTTCACATGCCGGAACAATCCAAGGCTAAGAATCGTTACGGGGGCAGGACACTCAGCGAACTTGAGTCCATTGCATTGGTCACGGTACATCGGCTGGAGCCTTGCACGCCATACGCTGTCCGGTGCACATTTCGCGAGGCCCATGCCGCGTGGTTCAGCAGCAGCGCCGGATCAATTTACCCGTTGCTGCGGCGCCTGGAGCGCGGCGGGTTCTTGCGCGCTGCGCCGGACAAAGCGGATAAGCGAAAGCGAAAATTCATATCGACGACGGCGCAGGGTCGTACGATGGCACGGGAGTGGCTTTGCGCAGCAAGCCCGGATCAGGTGGACACGTTTGATCCTCTGCGTACCCGCGGTCGCTTCCTGGCTTTATTGCCTGCTGCGCAACGTGAAGCCTGGGTTTATTCGCAGCGGTTGGGGCTGAAGGCGCAGCGCAAGCGAATCGAGGAGGCGCTTCGAGCCGGTGACGATTCAGATGAATTTGCGCAACTTGCCCACGCGCACGCATTGCTGGAGAACGATGGGAGGCTGCGCTGGCTCGATCAGGTGGAATTGCTCCTCAAGACGAACCGGCTGACTTGAGGAAAGAGGGACGCCCCGCGGAAAGACACGGGGTTTTTCCACGAGGCGTCGGCTCATTGTTGGCTTGGACGGTGCGGTCGCGAGCAAGCCGCACCGCGTCCGTTGCCGGACGCGTTTGTACTTCTATTCTGGCTGCGTCACACGCACACGAACACTGCCGGTTTCCGGATCGAGATGAACCGGTCCGTGGTGATCCTGCGCCGCATTCGCCGCGCCGTCGGCCGACGTGACAAATTTGAACATCGCGACTTCATCACCGGTATCAAATTGAATTGCAATGGTTCCCAGCTCATCCACGGTGATGTTCGGCTTTGCGTCGCGGAACATTACGCTCGCCACCGGTGCGGCGACCACCCGTCGCGCTGTATTGTCGCCGAGCCCTTCGGTGACGACGTAGAGCTGCATCTTTTCAGCATTTTCGCCGATCGGAGCCGCATAGAGATCGACCGCGCGGCCGGCGTCATCGGACCACATCCCAAGAATCTCCGCGTCGGCAATCTTGCTGAGCGGGATATCAGCTCCCTCCGGCGGACCGGATCGGCGGATCACGTCGTAGACGTTTTCCGATTCCATGCCGTCGGCGGACGTTCGAACGGTAACATTCGCGCGTGCGCCGTCTTCCAACTGATTGGCCGCGACGGTGATCTCGCGTGTGCTCCCGTCCTCATCTTCGATCAGAATTTTTCCTTCCTGACCGTCTTCCACGAGAATTCTCGCATTGGTACCTTCGACCTCGACATCAAACAGCCATGTTTTGAGGGCTTTCACACCGCCGGTGGCAA
>JBFWWY010000294.1:0-5093 GCA_050245935.1 Phycisphaerae bacterium
TGCGAGCCGCCCGCTGCCGCAGACCATCATTCGCCCGCCAGACGTCCCTGACGAGGACGTACATCGGATACAATCCATCATGGCTCGCTGTTTTGCAGCACAGCCGCCCCGGTAACGTTTTGTTGAATACTTCCGGAATTCGAGCGTCTGGAGGTAGGTTTACAGTTTCGACTCGCGCCCCGCGCGAGCAGAGCGAGCAGCGTATGAAGAGTTCAGCACGATTCGCACTTTGGGTGATATTTTTCGCATTCGCCGGCCCTGTCTCCCTGCGTGCCGCGGACGAAAAAGTCATCACCGTTGTCGCCGATTTCGAAGACGACAGCATCGCTACAAGCATCGGCGCCGTCACCAACATTCTGCAGGCCGATTGCAAAGTCCAGCGTGAGCCGATCCCGGCACGCGGACAGTTTTCGCTCGGCCTGGAAATCGGCGCGACGCAAAACGAAACATCAGCGACTGTCGAGCTGGTCCTGCGCGAGCCGATTCGCTTCGATTCGATTGATCGGGTCGGCGCATTTGTCTGGATCAAGGCGCACACCGTTGACATCGCGTATCGATTCGAAGACGCGGAAGGCCGGATGTATGAATCGCCTCCCGTCCCGGTCGAAAAGCGTGATCGGTGGGTGCCGGCACGCTGGAATTTCGACGCGGCAACGCTTGCGCGACTCAGCGAAGACGCGGCACCGAAGTTTCCGCTGCAGCTTACCGCGCTGCGTGTCGCAACCCACAGTCGCGGTCGGCAGTATGTCTATATCGACGACCTGCAGGTCGAACATCGCGTTCGTCAGGAAGACATGCTGCTGGCAAGATTCACCTTCGATGAAGCAACCCGCATTTACGAGCCTGGAAAATTTGTCGCGACCAAAGTAACGTTTGAGAATCGGTCGCAGGAAAAATCGCTGACAACCTCCGTGGAGCTGATGTGGCTGCGACCGGATGGCAGCGAACTCAAGCGAATTCAGAGTCAGATTAACCTCCCCCACTCGACCGCCGATTTCCGATCGTACCAGTCGATCGACTTTTCCGAGCGTATTCGCGACCCGGGGCTTTATCGGCTTGTTGCGACGGCCCGCGTCAGCGGCTGGCGCAGTCCACCGCATTTTGAAACCACCATTGCCGTCGCGGCAAGCAATCGTTTCGCGGCACGCGGCCGCGCCCGATTCTTCGGCGTCCGCAGCAATCTGCTCCGCGAACCCGCCGCGGACCAACTTTTGGAGATCGCTCTGGCCCGCGACCTTGGCGCGCACTTTGTAATGCTCGACGCGCCCTGGCGGATGTTGGAACCGAAAGACAATGAGTGGAACGTGCAACCGTTGGAGCCGCTCATTGATGCGCTATCCAAAAATGCGATTGAAACCACGCTGTCGATCACCGAACCGCCTGTCTGGCTCTCCGCCGACCAGAGCGCGCGAGAAAAGGAATTCGCGGCATTGTGCGGCGAAGTCACGCGCCGGTTCAGCGGAAAGGTGACCGCGATCCAATTTACGCGGGAAATTTTTCCCGATCTTGATGCGGCCGGATTTGAGACCGTTTGTGCGAAGCTCGGGGAACTCATCAATCTCCCGGGCAAACCGACACTTGCGTTGTTGTTGCCGACCGAACAAGCGAGTGCCGAACCCCCCGCAGCGAATTGCGGACGGACGGTAATCGAGTACAAGGGACACCCCAATTCGGCCCTCCATTCAGTTTCACTCAGTGACCGTACCAGCGACGACGGCGCCCATTTGAAAAATACCCTCGTCGAAGTCCTGCTGCCTCCAATGAACTCAGCAGGCCAGCCTGCCGACGCTGTCAGCGTGTTGCGCTTGTTCCTGCGTGCTGCGGCGGCAGGCGTGCCCGCCGTCCAATTGTTTGATCTACGCGACGATGACGTGGGAAACTACCGACCGGAAGAATTGCGCGGCATTACCCAGCGTGATTTCAGCCCCAAAATGTGGTTGATCGGCTATTTGTCGGCAGCGGGGATGATTGCGGACATGACCTATGCCGGAACAGTATTCGGTGCGCCGCCGGAATACGATTCCGCCCTCTTCGTTGGCGGCGACCGGCAGACGGCGATTCTGATACCCAAGCGGAACCGCATCCTTCCGGCAGCGCTGATGCCCATCCGCAATGTCGAGGGCACCTGGACGTTTCTTCGTGTTGACCGGGAGGCGATTCAACCCATCCAATCCGGGGAAAGCGTCGTCCTTGCATCCCGCGACGAGCCGATTTTTGCAACACTGAAAATGAACGCCGCCCAGCCGCGCCCGCAGATCGGCTTTGCCGAGCATCCGTGGATCCAGGTTCCGTCCACTGTTTTCACAGGTCAGCCGTTCGAAGTCACGGTCACGCCTTCCAAAGCATTGCGAAGCGGCTATCTGCAGCTCGTTCCGGCACCGGGTGCTCCGATTAAGCCGACGAAAAGTGCCGTGACACTTGGCCCTGCCGGCGGGCAGACCCCATTGACGACGCAGTTGGAGGTTGTTGCGAAGAGCAATCTCCCATTTGAATTGGCCGCAATGACGCTTCGCGTCAACGTGAACGGAGATCAGCTTGATATCCCGCTGCAGGTTCGACCGGGCATCCGTTTGCCTGCCGTTCCTGCCTCGGAACAACTTGCCGATTCGGTCGCGGCGCTGGGGCGCTTGACGTCCATTTCAGGAGGTCGTCCCACCGCCGAAGTGAACGTGGACGGCGCGTTTACACCGACGGAAATGCTCCTGCGCATTCGCGTCGAAGACAGCACCTTTGTACCGCTGAAGACCTCCACCCAGGACGCCGGGCAAACTGACCATCTGCTCTTTGGGCTCGCGCCTGGAAACCAGGATCATCGCTTTGGCTTTGAAGTGGTCGAATCGGACGACGGCACGGTGCGCGTACGTTCCACGACCGGCGAATCTGAAAATCCGCCCTCCGTCTCGAAGAAAGTAGAGGGCAAGATCGCGACCTACGATATTCGCATCGCCGCCGCTCAAGTCGGCGTAGAGTCGTTTGCTTCTCTGAGCCGAATCCGGCTCCGCGTCGAGTATCGTGACTTTGATGAAGAGCGTTTCGCTCCGGAAACACACGCGTGGGGCGACACCATCAATGGACAACCGCCAACTGGCGGCTATAGATGGATCGCGCTGGAAGAAGGAAAAAAATGAGCGGACCGGCCCCCAGATCCCTAGGGAGGGGTTGGGTTTCGAGCGAGGAGGCCATCACGCGTGAAGTTCGTGGGTCACGTGGATGGCCTAGGGGCTTCCAAGAGCTCGATCCGCTCAATTCATTTGTCAAAGATGCATCGGATGTGCTTCCGTGCTCACCGATGCCGGCATCCCGTTGACCGACCCTCCGTGGCCGTGTCCGGAATAGGATGTTCACCCCGGCTCAGGCTTGACTACTGCAAAGCCTGATCACTGGGTTTAATCTAGCCGAGGCGCAACCCACCTCAAAGCACTAAATTTCCCTTTTTAACAGGAAAATTGTGAATTGTGATTAATTTGTGAATTGACTGTGGATGAATTTACAATTGTTGGATTCGGCCGCTCGGGGAACCACAACATCTTGTGAGATGAAAAAAATTAATCTAAAATCAAAAAACTCCCTGGACTCCCAAAATTACCCCCAAATTACCCAATCGATCCATTTTAGGTGGTGGACTTTAGGGGCTGAGATTGCCATTTGAAACGCGTTGCAACACCTTCTTGAGCGTCAGCAGGTTTCGTCCGCGATATCTCGTGACTTCCGCCGAAATCACAAATTCGCGGGATCCGTTGGCGGCAGCCTGCTCCAGCGCTTCGAGAAACTCGTTCTTGTTGATCTCAAGGGTTCGCGGCTCCTGCTCACCCTGGGGCGTAAAAACGAACATCGGCGTCTTGTTTTCGATCACAAAGCGGCCGGGCCGCTCCACAACCATCGAACCCTCGCGAAGCAACCGTGCATTTTGCGCGAGCCCGGAGCCACTCAGCTCCACATACTGCGGCGACGCCGGCTGAGACTGCCGGCTTGGCGTAATGATTTGCGTCGGCTGCTCACGACGCCGAATCAGATCACGCAGGATCTCCACTTGTTTCGGGGTGCGGCGCGATCCATTGCCGGAAACCTCGTTGGTCGCGCCGACATTCGCACGATTCTGATCCGTGGCCGATGATTCCGGCGACGACTCTTGCGCCGGCGGTTGCGGTTTGGGGGCCGGATTCACCGGTTGCATCGGTGCCTGCCCCGCGATCAACAAGGAAAGCAACCCCGCAAGGCCAACCTGAAATCCTGATTTCGCAAGTTGCCGTCTCATCACGTCACTCCTGCACAAGTCTTTAGTTCCCTGCGTCGGCGCAAAAATTGCTGGTTGCGCCGCTTGCCGCAATCGGCGAACGAATTCGCCGCGCATCATAACGCGCAACGCACAGCTTTCAGCAACGCCGATAGAAATTGCATGGGAGAATTCGATGTCTGAAGTGATCATCTACGGTGCCGGCAGTCTGGGACAAGTCGTTCTGGAAATTCTGCGCAGCCGGTCGTACAACGTGATTGCATTCATCGATCGTGACCCGACGAAAACCGGCGAGACAATTGCGGGTGTCCCGGTGCACCGGCACCGACAGGACCTTCCTGATCCGTGGCGCAGCCGGCGCATCTCGGCGATCGTAGCGATTGGTGACAATCGAACGCGGGTGCGCATGGCGGATCGACTGCGTTCTGCCAATGTGACGCTGGTCAGCGCCATCGATCCGAGCGCGAGCATCGCAAAGTCTGCAACCGTGGGTCCACACGCCATCATCTGCTCCCGCGCTACCGTCTGCGTCCACGCAATCATCCATGCGGATTGTGTCATTCGCTCCGGCGCGATTGTCGAGCACGACAATGTGATCGAACGAGGCGCGTTTCTCGAGCCCGCGGTCCGACTGGCCGGTGGCGTCACAATCGAGCAAGGCGCCCGCGTCGGCATCGGCGCGAGCATCATCCCTGGTCGGCGGGTCGGATCGCATGCGGTTGTGGAGCCGGGCGCTGTCGTGATTCATAACGTACCGGAACGCACGATGGTCGGCGGTGCGCCGGCGATGGCGATTTGTCGCAGCGGCGTTCTGAAGAAAGATACTGCGCGACTTTTCGAAAAGCGCCAGATTACACCA
>JBFWWY010000295.1:0-5088 GCA_050245935.1 Phycisphaerae bacterium
GGAGTTTCTGGCGGCATTGCGCAACAGCCCGATTGCAATCGACACCAGTACCGCAAATACCCAGCACTATGAACTCCCGACCGCATTCTTTGCACAAGTGCTCGGGAAGCACATGAAATACAGCGGCTGCGTGTGGGACGAAAACGTGGAATCACTGGACGATGCCGAAGAAGCCGCGCTGCGAGAGATCTCAGCGCGCGCCGAATTATCAAACGGACAAAGAATTCTCGAATTGGGATGTGGGTGGGGCTCGCTCACATTGTGGATGGCTGCCCGATATCCACAGTCGCAAATCACCGCGGTGTCAAACTCTTCTTCGCAACGCGAATGGATCGAAGCGGAATGCCAATCGCGCAACTTGGATAACGTGCGAGTGATCACGGCCGACATGAACGACTTTCAGCCCTCCGCACAGTTCGATCGAATTGTCTCGGTCGAAATGTTTGAGCATATGCGCAATTATGAGCGACTGTTCCGGCGAATTGCTTCGTGGCTGATGCCAGACGGCAGGCTCTTCGTGCATATCTTTGCACACCGCAGCACGCCATATCTGTTTGAATCTCAAGGGTCGCATGATTGGATGAGCAATCACTTTTTTTCCGGTGGGATCATGCCATCGTACGACCTTTTCGCTTCCTTTTCTCACGATCTGACGCTTGTTGCGCGCTGGTGGCGCGACGGCACGCACTACGAAAAAACCGCCAATGCCTGGTTGCGGAATTTTGATCGCAATCGAAGCACGATCCGCAGGATCTTCCGGCAGACATACGGTCCGGCACAAGCGGAGCGCTGGCTCCATCGCTGGCGCGCTTTTTTCATGGCGTGTGCCGAAATGTTCGGATTCAAGAATGGAACGGAATGGGGCGTCGCTCACTACACCTTCGTTCGTCGTTCGCGTGAATGCTGAGCGTTGGCGCACCGGCTCCCGCTTGTGAAAATCGCCGGCCTGCTTCGCTACTGTCCGTATGTGAGATTCACGTGTCGCACGCCGTGACAGGTCAGTGTGCAGGAGCCGCGAAAGCGACCGGTATCGACGAATTGCCGTTCGCCTTGCACAATCGACGCATCGAAATTGATCAAGTGAGAATGGGAACGCGGCGAGCCCGAAACGCCGTGGGCGGTGTGGCAGGCGCTGCAGGGCGTGCGCCCGTCGACAACGTGACGACGATGCAGCGAAAAACTCTCATCGCTCAAGATCGAATTGCGATCGTGACACTGATAACACAGGGCATAAGCCGATGATGATTCGACCGTAAAATCCTGCGTTTCGTATCGATCAACGAGCAGAAAGTCATATCGCGACCCATGCGGCCCGTTCGGTGACACGCCGCCGAGTTGTCTTGCGTCCGGATTGTTGTGACAGTCCTGACAGTTCATTTGCAGATTATTTCGCTGACTTTGAATCAGGCTGGGGACGTCGTTGCCCTGCCGCGCCGCGAACGTAACCGGATGTGCGGACGCCGCGGTCGGCAAAAACTGTCGACGGATATTTCCGAAATCGTCCCGATCGCGCACGATCCGCGCCGGATTTCGCACGGGGTTGTCGGCGTGGCAGCGAAAACACACTTCATAGTAATATCGCGCTTCTTCAACCAACCCGCCGCTGATTGACACGCCGGACGTTCCTTCGAGAGTTGCGGTATAGGCCGGCCCTTGCTGAAGAAGGCTGTTTGCGAGTGCCTGCGGAGCGCCGCGCGTCGCGTGCGGATTGTGACAATCCGCGCAACTGACGTGTGTCGGCATGGAGCGCGGATCTTCTGCTGGGTCGTGAACGCCTTGTCGGCGTTTGACATTGTGCCCGCTCCGCAAATTGGCGACGCTGAGAATGTCGCTGCCGACGGTGCCGTCGTGGCAACTGAAACACAATTCGTCCGTCTGGGCGCGCAACAGTCGCGGTGCCTGTGGCGCATTGTGGGAAACATGGCAGGCATTGCAGGCATTGTCCGCGATCCCGGGAAACGGAAACGGTTCGACGCCGGCGAGCGTTGCAGGCATCGGCTTGCTCGTGGTGGCGTGCGCGCTCGCTTCCCACCCGGTCAAGTCGTGACATGTGATACACAGCGCCCCGCGCCGTGTGGGCAGGCGGAGAAAATCGCCGAACTCGTTGTTGTGCGGATCGTGGCAGGCGGTGCATTCCAGTTGGCCGCGCTCGCCGAGCGGTATGCGGTGATCGACGAGATCCGGCAGCCGCAGTTGCGAATCGCGATTGGTCAACTGTCGATCGAAGCGAAAGCCGATCGGATGGTCGTCGGAAAGATCGTTGGTCAGATCGCTTGGCCCCGTCGGAATGAGCGGGTGCGTCATCGGAATCGGCGTCTCGCTGCCGCGCGTCAGCCCGATGGCAATGCTGCCGTCATGACAGCTCAGGCAGAGTTTGCTGGCCGCGCCGGGCTGATCCACCCGCGCGTCCGTCGTGCTCGATTGATAAATACGATAATGCGTGCGTGGATTGTGGCGATTCCACAACGGTGCGGCGGGACTGGCGTTGTGTGGCGTGTGGCAGAAAATGCAGATGCGATCTTCATTGGTTGCGCGAACCGGTCCGGGGCCAAATCTTGACAGATCGTGCTTCGAATTGACGATCGTCTCCTGACCGCTTGCGACAAGCACAATTCGCAACAGCCCCAACGCGGCCGCGCTCAGCAGAAGTTTCCCTCGCGTGGAATGATGCGAATCATATTGCTGCGCAGAATTCATGAATTTTCCCCGGCCCTCTTCAAGAACTCAAAGACCTGAATGCGCTGATTGCGGGAATCGGCGATCCAGATCCAGTCATTGTCGTCGATAAATAAACCGGCGGGCAAGTTAAACTGTCCCGGGTGCGCGCCGCCTTCGCCGAAAGCCATCAGCAATTGTCCGGCTTCATCGAAAAGCTGCACATTCTCGAACTGATTGTCGAGTACGTACAGATGTCCGGCAGAGTCGAATGCAACGCTGCGCGGCAGCGAGAAATCGCCGGCACCGTCACCTTTCGCGCCGATGGAAGATACCAAGAACGCATCATTCGCGCGCGCAACGCGAAAATTCATCGCGTCGGCGATGGCCAGTCGTGCGCGCGCGGACGATGGTGCGACCGCGACGCTTACGGGAAAACTCAGCTCCGCGGCACTGCCGACCCGACCGACAATCGTGCCGGCAAGATTGAGACCGACGACTTCGTGCTGCGCGGCGTCCGCAACCCACAGCGTGCCTTTCGCAGCATCCCAGGCCACAGCGACGGGTCGTTTGCAGGAAGTGGACATGACCCGACGCTCGCGTCCTGCGACGTCGCACAAGAGGAGTTCGCCGCGGCCGGCGTCAGCGACGACGACGGTCTGTTCGTTGACAAATGCGAGTCCGAGAGGCTCACGCAAAGGCCGATCGGAAACGCGCTCGATGCGTTGCATCGTCCGCGCCGCGCGATCGAACAGGTAAACGGTTGGACCATTCGGGGCACCGGCATCCGCCACCGCCACCAGCGGGCCGCGCGCGGCAACGGCCATCGGCGTAATCAGGCGCGCCGGCGCGTCGGGACCGCTGACGATCGCTTTCAAGAGGTTTCCGCCGGCACGGATGCCGAGGCTCTCGGGGCCGGTGATGGTGCCGAGATAACGAATTCTTGGCGTATCCGGCGCACTGGGCCAGGCCAGCGCGGGTGTCAGTTGCGGAAAGCGTCCCCCCGTCGGAGCACAACCGACGACGCACAAAGCGAGCGCGCCCATCCAGACGGCGACAACTTGCATATCGTGTCGTCCTAATTTGCCAGGCATTCGCGGCTATCTCCGTGCGAAAACGGGAATTTCGCGGCGCAAGCGAAACCAGAAGAGAAATCCTTCATCTCGCGCGCCCGGTAATCGAAGTACATCGTACTCGGCTTCGACGCTCGCCGTGAAAAGTCCCACGCGCCATTGCAACCCCGCGCTCAAATCGACGCCTTCGGTGCGACCGAAAAGGGAATCATCTTCCCAGCGGTAGGCGACAGCACAGTTGAACTCCGACTCCGGGCCGAATACATGCCGGTACGCCAGACCCGCATCCAGCAGCGACGTGTTTCGCGCCTGCAAGGCGTTCGCGCCGAAGAAGTTCAAATGCGAGAATGTCGCCTGTGCGGTAACGCTGTCTTCCGGCCGCGCAACAAGCTGTACATCGCCGGACATATGGAATCCCTGATAGGGATCGATTGAGTCTTCATTGACTTCAAACTCGGCGGTGCTCGACCAGCGAGGCTTTTGCACGCCGATGCCGATGCGGTGTCGATTGATATCGCGGGGTATGTAAGCAGGCTGGAGGTCAGAATCGATGCTCTCAAACTGGCGCGCGCCGTTGTAAAAGACGTTCCAGTCTTCCGAAAACGTCTGCCGAACGCGCAGGTCGACGCGATCGCGCCCGAGCCGCAATCGCGGTGTCTGGTCAAATTGATAGCTTACGAGGACGGTTTCGCCGTCGTTGATCCGGCCGTTGCGAATCCTTACCAGTTGCAGCCGGTCAAACAGCGTGATCACCAGATAATCCGTTCCCGGAACAAAAATGCGGCGGCGCTGGGCGTCGGTGATGACGATGCTGCGGCGATCGATGCGCGCATGAACCAGATAAGCCGGGTGCGGATCGCGAAACGTCACCGACTCACGCGTCACATAGCCGACCCGGCTTTCCGCTTCGGTGCGCCGCTCACTTCGTGCATAGCTAAGTGAAGCCGTGAGCTGACCGAGTGCGTTCTCGCTGCGATGTGAGAGATTCGCGTTGCCGCCCCATTCCCGCGTATCGCCGAACAAATCGACCTCCTGCTGCAACGCGAAGAGATTGGCTGAAAACGAAAACGCTTCACTGGGATTCCAGTTCAAGCCTGCGTCGCCGCGATACACCGTCGAGCCCGCATCGAAAAAAGAATCTTCGTAATATTGAAGCTGGTACCAGGTCGAGAGCGCTTCCGAATGCTGCAGCGAAAGACGCGGTGCGAACTCATACACGTCCCGGGCCAGGTCGCCGCTTTCATCATTGAATCGCGCGATCGTTTCGAGGCGGTGCTTTCCTTCCGCGCCAAACTGCAACGTGTGCTCAAGGATCAGGTAATTCCGAGTCGTGGCGAACCTTTGTTGACTGCCGGCGTAT
>JBFWWY010000296.1:0-5079 GCA_050245935.1 Phycisphaerae bacterium
ACCATGCACGAACGCAAAGCAATCATGTCGGATCGCTGCGATGCCTATGTCATTCTGCCCGGCGGCTTCGGAACCTACGATGAATTAATTGAAGTCGTGACTTGGAAGCAGCTCCGGTTGCACGACAAGCCCATTGTAGTGATCAACGTTGGCGGTTTCTTCGATCCGTTGCTTTCGCAAGCCGATCACGCGATTCGCGAAGGGTTCATCCGGCCCGAGTATCGCGCCTTGATCGATGTGGTCGCCAACGCGGACGAGGCGGTCGCGTTTTTGAACACTGCCCCGGAACCGACGATTTCGCGCACCGCGCGAACGTAGCGCACTGCGCAAAAAATCACCCGTTCTGATTACTTCCAGGAATATGCAGCAAGCGCGCGCCGCTCGCGAACGAACACCTCACGGTCCGCAACCGCGAGATGTGCCCAGGCATCGTCCTCTGAAACTTTGCGGCGGTCCAGCAATTTGAATTCTTTTGGATCCGCGGCGATCAGTAACAGTTCGCCACGCTCGTCCAAGGCGAGAATTTTGCCTTGATTGGTGATCAGGCTCCAATACTCACCAAACTTCTCGGAGCGCCAGGTTTCCAAACCATCCCGGAGGTCGATGCAGCAAAATCGACCATTGCCCTGATGAAGGAAGGCGTAGTCGTCGATGATCACCGGCGATGACATATAACCTTTCACCTTCGAATTGCTCCATTTTTCGCGCGCTTCATACCCGCTTGCGCCTGCTGAAATCTGGTACAGAAACGTCTTGTTCTGATAGGTGCTGGTCAGAACGGCGTTCTGGAAAACCGTCGGCGTGAGAATATTGCAACCGCGGAAGGCGGGCACGACCTGACGCCAAAGTA
The DNA here is from genome assembly GCA_050245935.1 of Phycisphaerae bacterium. Taxonomy (GTDB): domain Bacteria; phylum Planctomycetota; class Phycisphaerae; order UBA1845; family Fen-1342; genus JALHOX01. The sequence goes on from JBFWWY010000296.1 coordinate 851, forward strand.
CTTCACCACTTTCCGGTGCGACGCCGCACAGCGTGGTGCGCGTCTGCACGAGGACCTGCCGGCGACCGTCGATGTCCCCCATGATCGGCGACGAGAAGGCGCCGCTTTGCTCCATGTCCTCTGCGGGCTGTTCAAGCGTTCGCCAGATGATGTTGCCGGACGATTTGTCGAGCTTGACAAACGACTGGCCCGCAAAGGTGTAGACCGCGTCCTGGTCCACCAGCGGGGAAGGAACGAAGCCGAAGGCCGGCTGGCTGGTTTGAAACTTGTCAGGAAAATCGACGCGCCAGCGCTGCGCACCGGTCACCGCGTCAAGACAAATCAACGTGTCCTGCATGCTCGCGACGAACAGCGACTGACCGTCGTAGGCCGGCGTCGCGCGAATCCAGTCCCCACTCTTTTTGGCAAAGAACGGCACACTGAGCGAAGCGCGCCATTCGACCGACCACAGTTCGCGGCCGGTTTCACGATCGAGCGCGCGAACTTTCTCGGTGTCGCGGTCGACAGATTCGGTGACGAAGACGCGATCTTCTGCGACGATCGGGCCGGAATAGCTCGGCCCGAGTTCGACACGCCATGTTTGCTTCAGTTTTGAGAGGTCGTCGGGCCACGGGGACGCTTGTCGCACGTGGCCATCGCGGGTCGGCCCGCGCCATTGCGGCCACGTCTCGGCGATGACGATCGTCATTGTAGCGAAGCAGCTCAGCAGTGCTGCGACAGCGCGAATTGCCATTGAGGGTACCTTTCACGTGCAGGTAAGTTTTCGTCCGTTTATCGGTTCGTGATCTTGATTGCGTTGGATGTTAAATTTCGCGCGGGGCGGCACGGTGACGCCGACTTTCCTGCACGTACACTCGCCACGCTGCCCGAATCCGGCAATAATGCGGGACGAAAAGGTTCCGTGGACTATCGGGAGTGCGCAATGCAACGAATCCGTACCTTTGCGTTCGTCGTCGTGTTGACCTTGCCGGCGTGGGCCGGATGCAAATCCGCAGAGTCGAATCTGACGTATTCCAGCCGCGTGATGGCATCGGGCAGCGCGGATCGCGTGTTTGCTGCGGGTCGCGACGTGCTGCTGGCGGAGTTCGCTCGGCTGGAAAGCGTGGATGCGCGGGCTCGACAGGCACAGACCGCACCGCAGGCGTACCGCACGCGCACCGAGAGCGGCACGGCGCGCGACGTTCGGCGCGGACAGTCGGAGATGCGGCGGATTGCGTCGCTGCTCGTGAATGAGCGGGACACGGAGGTGGTGGCGCGGGTGCGGGTCGAGATTGAGCGGCAGGACGTGGCTCGCACGCAGCAGTTGCAGCGGTCGCCGGTGCGGATTTCGGACTATCCCGGGGACGAGACGGCGCTCGATCGCGACGCCGCCACGGACAACGCGCAAAACAGCGTCTGGACATTTGTCCGTCGCGATCAGGAAATGGAAAATGAGCTGCTGCGCAAGATTGCGCTGGCATTTTCGTCGAGCGATGCGAACGCGACGACTGTTCGGCAAGCCGACTCGGCCACGTCAGAATAGTCGCTGTCGACGAGCAGAAAAGGAGAAGCGGTGAAACCCGAACCAATACTCGCCAAGCTGAACGAGTTGCGTCATGAAGCCGAGGATGACAAGACCGATCTCGAATACCTTGCGCTGCATCATGCTTTCTGCTTTATCTCGTACAACATTGGCGAATTTACAAAGTACCTGAAGGAAGCCGGGGATCAGCCGGACGCGTCTTGAACGCCCGTCGTTCAGCCCAATTCAGTGCTAAAAAGAAACGCGCGAATCCGGGATTCGCGCGTTTTCTTTTTTTGGGGGCAACTGCTGTCGATCGACCGGGGCCAAGGGCCGGGGCAAGTCACTATTTCTTGGCGGCTTTCGGCGCTTCGGCGGCGGCCTGTTGCGCGCGGGTCGGAATGCGATCGAGGCGCGGCTTGAGCTGCTTCTCGAAGATCTGATCGATCGGGGCCAGGAGCTTCGTGCGTTTGGTTTGCAGGGCGGCGGCTTCCTTCTGCTTCTCGCCGGTCGCTTCCTTCAGCAATTCGTCGATTTTGTCGATCTGTGATTTGCGCGTGGCGAGATACCGTTTGGCCTGCTCCTGGCAGTCGGCGAGGATTTTCTCGGCGACGGCTTTCTGACCATTGTCCAGTTCATATTTGGTAATGAAGTCCCGCACGTATTTTTCCCAGGCACTCTCAAAGTTTTCGCCGGCATTGGGGGTCATCGTGCGTCGGGTGCGGTCGGCTGTGCGACTGGGACGGTCTCTGCGGTCCTGCTGTGGCGCGTTGGCGGTTCCATCTGCCGCAGCAACAGCGGCCTGCTCCGCATCCGGGTTTTCGCTTTCGGGTGCGGCCGTGGCGGGCTGATTTCCCGGGCGCTTGCGAAAGTCGCGCAGCCGCTCCTTGTCAGTTTGCTCGGGTACGCCGGCGGACAATGCTTCATCGGACTCGCGCGTGATCGTCGGTGAATCATTGATCTGATCGTTGGTGAGCGGCTTTCCGGCAGTCTGCGCGACGGTGGACTGGCGGTTTGTTCGGCGGCGACGATTCGCCTTGGGAGGATTCCGAAATTCGTCCACGGTCATTTCGCCGGTGACGATTCGTTTCAGCTGGTCATCGGTAGTCTGAAAGCTTTCGTACATCAGCTCGACGTCGGCATCGTGCATGCGCTTTTGCTCATCGGTCAGCATGTCACGCCACTCCGCGTTTCCGCCGATGATGATCTCCTTCGCGTCCTGGTAGATGGGCATCGCCAACTTGCCCCAATCGACAAGTTCGTCCGAAGACATCTCGCCTCCGCCGCGGACTGCCAGCATGTTCTGGTAAAGATCGAAAATCGTGTCTTCGTGCGTCGCGAGGAACGCATCCGTTTTCTGCTGCAACATCGAAACGGTTCGCTCTTCCTGCTCCGGCGACAGCTCATACTTGCGTGCCAGGAAGCGGGCGTAGTTATCCACCAGCGCAGGCACATTGACCATCTGGCTGAAGGGACCGGGTCTGCGTTCCTGTGCACCGGAAAAGGGTACGAGTGTTGCGCTGACTGCCAAAGCCGCCAGCATGGTTGCCGTTTTGCGATTCATAGGATCAAGCTCCGATAATTTCCCAGCGCCCGTTGCGCGCTCGTTTTCTTCTGCGATTCGTAATGGTGGTCGCCTTACTCATTATAAGGTGCAATCCGCGGAGGGTTGCAAGTTGTTTCGTACGAAAGAGTCCTGCGCGGCACAGTAAATTCTCCAGGTTTGTCGTTTTGCGCAGCGTCACACACGATTTTTCTGGCTCTTTGTGCTTTTCGGCTTGCGCGAAAATTGCCTTTCGCACAAGTCTTGACCGGCTGCATGGGTTCCGGGAACGTGGCCGGATGCAAAAAATATCTTCCAAACCCCCTCCGCCGCGGGCGATTCTGTTCGATCTGGACGGGACAATTGTCGATTCATTGCTGGATATCGCGAATGCCTGCAATCACTGTCTCGAACTGCTGGGTCTTCCTCCGCGGCCCATTGATGATTTTCGCCATCTTGTCGGCGAGGGAATTCCGAAACTGTGCCAGCGTGCCATTGGTTCCACACATCCGCATCTGCTGGGGCGGCTGGAGGAGTTGATGCGGGCGCGATACCGCGCGGTTCCACTCGTTCATACCGCCCCGTACGCCGGTATTGAAGCGGTTGTTGAATCGCTGGTGGCGCGCGGAATGCCGCTGGGCGTGTTATCAAACAAGCCGCACGAATTGACGGTCAAGGTGACGGCGGCATTCTGGACGGCGCAGTCGTTTCCCTGGGTGCAGGGATACGATGGGGAAGCATATCGCAAGCCCGATCCGTACCATCTGCTGCGGTACGCAAACGAGCAGGGAATTGCCCCCGCAGAAATATGGCTCGTCGGGGATACGCCGACGGATATTGAAACTGCCCGGCGTGCCGGAGCGAACTGCATTGCGGTGACATGGGGCTTTCGACCGCGCGGTGAGTTGGAAGAATCCGGGGCGACATGGCTGATTGATCGTCCGCACGAACTGCTGGAGTTCCTGAGCCCTGCTACTTGAAATTCGCGCGTTTTGATTGTTTCTTATACGGATTGGATTGCTCAGTAGTTGGCCGAATGGATTGAGATCGACCGCGAAGTGGAGACAGTTCTTTTGGGAGATTCCCGGGCCGTTGGAACCTCGCTCAACAAGCCGATCTCTCCGTTCCAGCGGCTGCGCCAATTGCTCGCCGCGGATCGGCGGGATCTCATCGTCATTTTGCTTT
>JBFWWY010000297.1:0-5073 GCA_050245935.1 Phycisphaerae bacterium
TCCGGGATGGCGTACGTCTTGACTTCGAGAATGCGCCGAATCACCAACTCGAAATCACCGTGACGGATGACGCCGGCGCGACGTTTACCAAGATGATTTCGATCGAAGTTCTCAATGTAAATGAAGCGATTGAACACCTCGCGCTGGACAACAGCACGGTCGTTGAAAACGCAGTGCCGGGAACCGTAGTCGGAACAATCGTTGTCAGCGATCCGGACATCGACGATGCCCATTCGTTCGAGCTGGTGAACGATGCTGACGGACACTTCCAGATCGATCCCGAATCCGGCGTGATCAGCGTCGCGAACGGTGCAGATCTCAACTTTGAAGAGAACAGCGAACTGGAAATTACGGTCCGGGTCACGGACGTTGCCGGCAACGAGCGACTCGAGACGATGACGATTCAGATCACGGATGCGAATGAAGCGCCGACGCAGATGAGCTTCACGCCGCCGATTGTCGCCTCGCCTGATCTCCCGACTGGTCAGGAAGTCACCCGCATTCACAGCATCGATGTCGACGCGAATGACGTTCTGCAATATCAGTTGTTGAACGATGGAAACGGCGCGTTTCAAATCGACGCGAACACCGGCGTCGTCTCTGTTGCTGACCCATCCCGGATCGGCGAAACGGACGATTTTGTTCTGGTCGCCGGGGTCACGGATAGTGCTGGGAATCAAACCCTTCTCGAGGTGACGATTCCGAGTGAAAGCGGCCCGCTGAATGATAGTGATCCCGTCAGCAATACGCCGACGCAGGCCGCCGACCAACCGCAGGCGAACGCCGAGGACAACGCAACCAGCGGCGAGCAGGATGAGAATGTCGCGCCGCGAGATTCTGCGAATGAGGAAGTGGATTTCGGCTTGAACTCCACCCCGCGTGACGCCGCTGATCACGACGCGCCGCGCGAACGCAACGATCGCCGCAATCACATCGACGATGCAAATACGGGTACAAGCGTGAATGAAGACGCGCGGACTGTCATTCGACAAGGACTGGATGCGAACGGCGCGAACGATGCGACGCTGCGCCAGGTAAACACGATTCAGATCGACCCGCAACCGGCCGATCGGCTCAGTCCGGCACAACGCGAAGCGGGTTATAGCTACATCAATAACCAGGACCAGAACCTGCGGAACCACTCCGGCGACGATCGGCACGATCACAACGCCGGTGACAGCGCCCGTCAGACGCCAAGCCGCATGCGGGAGTTTGTCGGACGCGGCGGTCTTCCAAAGCTCGCCGCACTTCATGAGCACGCCCCCGCAGCCGTCGAACAGGCGGGTGTGGATATTGCACCGTCGACAAACGAGTCTCAGTCAATCAATCGGGAGAGTGGCGCACGCGCGAACGACAAGGCGCAGTTCCGCGGTCGCGTCGCGGATGCCGAACCGCTCGACTGGGGGCTCGTGAATCGCGCGGACGAAGAGGTAGAAGTGGGCTTCGTGGAAGAAGCAGTGCAGAATGTCGTCGATAAGCCGACCGGGTTTGTGGCGGGCTTGTGGGCGCTGCTGCGCGGCAAAGCCGGCCTCGGGAAGACCGAAGACGAAGTGCTGGCCGCGAACCAGAAGCGGGATGCGCTGGGTCGTCGCAAGTAAGCGTTTGGAATTCGAAGCGATTGCCTGTGGCTGTATTGCCCCGCACACAGATGTGCGGGGCTTTTTCATGATTTTCTCGAAGTATCGCGCACCGGGAAGAGTTTTGCGCCCCGACCGGTTGTATTTTTCGGTATGATGCTCGCCTACCGGACATGATTTCAGGAACCGCGCAATGTCGAACCCGTCAAACCCAGCAGAGAACGAGGTACCTATCGACGGGTCGCGGGATATCGGACTTTCTGACGAAGAATTGGTCGCACGTGCGCAGCAGGGGGATCGGGCGGCGTTCGCCGAGTTGATGCTGCGTTACCAGGATCGCATCTACAATTCTGTGTATCGCATGTGTCGAGACGCGGAGGATGCGTCGGACATGACACAGACGACTTTCTTGCGGGCGCTGCAGGCGTTACCGCGATTTGAGTCGCGCGCCAGCGTGTATACCTGGCTGTTCCGGATCGCGATGAACCTGACGATTTCGCTGCTCCGCAGCCGCAAACGCGTCGTGCTGTCGCTGCAGCATCCGGACCAGAACGGGCAGGAGCGCGATTTGCCCGATGGACGGGAGACGAGCAGTGCGGACGAGTTGGATCGCGCTGCCCTGATGAGAAAAGTGGAAGCTGCGCTGGAACAGGTCGACGCCGATTTTCGAGCCGCCGTTGTCTTGCGGGACATAGAAGGGCTCGATTATGCGACGATCGGGAGTATTCTTGAGTTGCCGGTCGGCACGGTCAAAAGCCGCATTCATCGCGGCAGATTGTTGATTCGAGAGATTGTTACGAGGGAGACGCACGCGCGTGACGCGGCAAAATTCCAATCCGGTTGAGGCCGATCTCTCCGCATATCTGGATGGGGAACTGAGTGATTTCGAGCGCCATCGCATCGAGGCGCAACTTCACAAAGATCCGAATCTGATGGAGGAGCTGGAAAACGTGCGCGCGGCGCGGGAGTGGCTGCAAAGTCTGCCACAAATCGACGCGCCTCAGAATTTTAGCGCGGCGATTTTTGACCGCGCTCCGCGTTCGCAGCCCGCCACGCCGGTGCACCGTATTCTTCCGTTTTGGAACCCGCTTCGCCTCAGTGGATTCGCCGCGGCGCTGTTTCTCTGCAGCTTCGCCGGCTGGTATTTCGGGAAGCAATCTCTACGCGATACGTTGCCCAGTGGTGCAGAACCGGAAGCACTGCCGCGGGTCGCAACGCGCCAGACGCCCGCACCTGCGTTCGAGCAGTTGGAGAAGAAGGCCGACCGGAATGCTACGGACGCGGATGAGCCCGATGCGGACGCGCTCGTCGCCGCTGACTCTCCGGGCGTGCCGACGCGAGGGCGGCAGGACGAAGTTGTCGCCGCCCGCCCCGCGCGCGACGATGCCTCTCGTGAAAACGCAGTCGCGGCAAGCCCTACTCCCCGCGTTCCGGCAACGAGTGATTTCGCTGCGGCACCATCTCCGCGCGCGCCAACTTCAGTGCTGAACATTTCGGTGACCCCCAAAACCGCTGAACAATATGCGAACGCGATTCAACTGTTGGAGCGCGAAAAGTTGCGGGAGACCGTCACCAGTGGTCTCGAACAATCTGCACCGACGGTGATCGAACAGTCGCTATCCGCGGCGGACGCGATCGCGCTGCTCGATCAATTCGAAAGTGTTGCGCCGCAGCAGGTTTCCTATCAGATTGCAGGCGTTTGGAATCGAAAGACGGAGTTGCTGGCGCTCAGCAGCAACATTCTTCATCCGCCGGTGCCTGGCAAAGCGGCGCCGGAGTCTTCGGACGCGCTTCCGGTCGCCAGCGACACGGATCGTCATCCATTGGTTTTCGGATATCTGTATCTCGACAACGAAAACCACCCCGTATTCATGCCCGCTGACGCCCCGCAGGTCGCGATGCCCGCCGCGGTGCCTCTGGAATGGGATTTTCCTTCCCGTTCCCAGGACGAAGTTGACGCGACTCTGGAAGAACGCATCGCCATGATCAGCGGTGACAAAGGACTGCAGGAAGATCTGCGGCTGAAGCGGGAACTCGAAGAAATATTGGGTGTGCGGGAACCCCCGAACCCGACCCCGCCTCTCCCAACACGTGTGAATCAGGGCCTGACGCAGCCTCGCAGCGCCAAATCCCGCAGCGCTGATGGAGAACGTTCACCGGCATCCGGTCGCGCGCAACGCCAGGAAAAGCAATCTGCCGAGGAAGGGACCGCCGGGCTTTTTGAAGCCAAGCTCCGTCAGAATTTCCGCGATTTCGACAAGTTCGGCGATGTGTTTGATGTCGATGTCGCAGCGCCCGCTTCAACGCCCGTACAAGTCTGCATCACGATCTACATGCCCCAGTCGCCGTAATTGCGCCGCTGACCAGATCCCGGATACCCAACCTCCCCCGCGTTCGAACGATTTAACATACTCCCGAATGATGATTCGGGGCTTGCCGGATGCATCTCGGCTGAAGTCGGCCTAGAATCTCCACTCATCGAATCTAGTTGAAACTGCCGCACGGAAAGGCACCGCGATGACAACCACGCTCGAAAAAACACTCGCTGCTGAACTCAAAGAACTGCGCGAGTCCGGACAATACAAGCAGGCCAACGTACTCCAGGCCCCGCAAGGCCCGCGCACGAAGATGGACGGCAAGCCCGTCATCAATCTTTCAAGCAACAACTATCTCGCACTCGCCAATCACCCCGACGTCGTTGCCGCCGGCAAAAAAGCCTGCGACGACTTCGGCCTCGGCACCGCCAGTGTCCGCTTCATCTGCGGCACGATGGCATGTCACGTCGAACTAGAAAAGAAAATCTGTGCCTTCCTCGTCTGCGAAGCGTCGACCACATTTATCAGTTGCTGGGACGCAAATGTCGGCATCATGCCCACGCTCGCCCCAACGCCGGACGACGCGATTTTCTCCGATGCGCTCAATCACGCCTCGATCATTGACGCAATCCGCCTCAGCAAGGCCAAACGCTTCATTTACAAGCACGGCGACCTGACACAGCTTCGCGAGATGCTCGAATCGAGCGACGCCAAAGCCTGCCGCAACAAGCTCATCATCACAGACGGCGTCTTCAGCATGGAAGGCGATGTCGCCGATCTGCCCGCGCTCAAAGAACTTGCCGATAAACACGACGCACAGCTCGTCATCGACGAGTCGCACGCCACCGGCGTCCTCGGCAAAACCGGCAAAGGCACCGCCGAGCATTTCAACGTGCTCGGCGAAGGCACCGTGCAGACCAGCACACTCGGCAAGGCGCTTGGCGGCGCGTGCGGCGGCTATGTCGCGGGTTCTGAAGTCGTCTGCGACTATCTGGTGCAAAAAGCACGTCCGCAACTCTTCTCGAACGCACTCCCGCCGAGCGTGTGCTACGGATCAATGGCCGCAATCGACGTACTGATGCGCGACGGCCACACAATGCTCGAAACGCTCCGCTCCAACGTCGCGCATTTCCGCAAAGGCGTTGCCGAACTCGGCCTCAAGACAATTGAAGGAATCACGC
>JBFWWY010000298.1:0-5026 GCA_050245935.1 Phycisphaerae bacterium
CTCGTCAGTTGCCGCTCCGGCGCGCGTTCAGCCCGAGCCACCGCTTTTCTGCAACGAAACGGTTTTGATGCCACCAACGTTGCCGGCGGTTTTCTGGCGTGGGAGAAAGCTGACGGAGAAATTGTGCGTGAATCGTAACCCGACCGAAAGATTGAGATGATCCTCGGCGCGTTCGGATCGCAGATCGCAGCGGTACTCGGCGCCTTGATTGTCGGTCTGAGCTTAGGATTGCTGGGCTCCGGCGGATCCATCCTCACTGTTCCGCTGCTCGTCTATCTCGTGGGTCATACCGAAAAAGCCTCCATCGCCGAATCGCTCGCGATTGTCGGAATGATCAGCGGAGCCGGGGCACTGCGGCGTTTGCCGAGGCGGGAAATTGTCACTTCGGCGCTGCTTACGTTTGGGATCGCCAGCATGGTCGGTACGTTTGTCGGCGCGGCGTTCGCGGAGTCGGTCTCGGGCGTCGCTCAGATCCTACTGCTCGGCTGCATTATGGTGGCGGCGGCGACACTGATGTTTCGACCTCCGCGGCTGGAAGGCAAACCCCATGCGCCGCACCCGGCACTCTTGCCGTTGGGCGGCCTTGGTGTCGGGTTTCTCACGGGACTGGTGGGAATTGGCGGGGGCTTCATGATCGTGCCTTCACTGGTATTGATCGGCGGCCTTGAGATGCTGCCCGCGGTCGCGACCAGCTTGGCACTGATTTTTCTCAATTGCGTGGTCGGGTTCGCCAAGTACTTCCACACCGCAGCGGGCGACTCCACCCTCCGGATTGATTGGGGAACCATTGCATTGTTCGGGTTGGTCGGGATTTTCGGCGGGGAAATTGGAAGGCATCTCAGTACACGCATGAATCAAGCGATACTCCGCAAAATCTTCGCGGTGTTTGTGCTCGTCATGGGCATCTGGATCGTCTCCCGCGAGTGGGGGAAACTCGCGTCGCAATAAACGAATCCCCTGACCGTCCGGCACGCCATTCCCCATTCTCGCAGGTTGTCAGAAATCAGCACGACTTCCCTGTTACGCATAATCATATTTTGGTGCCCAGTCATCGTGCGAGGAGCCGAGCAAATCGAAAAGATGCCACACGGAACAAAATTGATCGCCGCGACCGAAAGACGCAAAGCCGGTGCGGACGATCGAGCCGTCATCGTTTTTTCGAAATGCACTGACACCCGGGTGGAAGCTTCCGCCGGACTTTTCGAACCCCATGTCTTTGGCGAAATCGCTTTCCCCGTAGCTCACCAATCGGAATTTCCACTCGCGCGAATCTGCAAACTCCTTCTGAACGACGGGCGCGTCCGGCGACATGACGACGAATGCGGCACGATCGTTCAGCGGGCGCGCGAAACCGTTCAGCCCGTCTGCCCAGAGCGTGCAATAAGAACAGCCTTTCCCCATGTTGTGGACCACAATCAGTTCATTCCGCCCGTTGAACAGTTCTGAAAGGCGAATGGGACCATCGAGTGTTTTGAACTCGTAATCCTGGACGGGTTCCGGCGCGGCTGCCCGGCGCGCTGCCGCCAGCTTTGTCGAAAGCTCATACATCTGCTTTTCAAGCTGCTGAATTGTCGCGTTCATGATTTCCCTTCTTTCGTTTTGCTTGTCGGAAGAGGCCGATTTCTTCCTGATCGTAGATTCAGGAGAGACTTTCGACTTCCCGGCATGTTATTTTGCTCCGATTCGGTTGATTGCATGGCGACTTCAGTGTGCATCACGGAGTGCTATACAATAGATTTCGCCGTGCTCGACCTGCAAATAGACGATTTCCTGTGCGATGCAACGAGCGCCCGCGAGCCTTGCGAATCCGGGCGATGCCAACGTTTCAAGTTCTTTCATCACATTAGAAAACGACAGCGCAGCCATCGGGATTTCTCCGATCACGTAAAGCGCGGACGTTCAGGACACTCGCGTCTTTCTGAGAAATCGTATTCGAGCGGTGTATTGAAGAAAAGCAACAGTCGGATTTGCCGCACGTCGGCAGCGCACGTCAGCGTATCGATCCCTTTCTCCATCCTCATCATTGCGGCCTGCCGAACGGGCCGCTCAACGTCGCGGCAGCGGTTGCCCTGACTTGCTCCAGATTTGCGTTCGGGGATATACTGCCGGGCCTTAACATTAATCAAAAACCCCCTTCATTTGCCGGGAAAGCGAGGCACGCGTATGGGCTACGAACCCGCCAACATCAGGAACATTGCGCTGGTTGGTCATACCGCCGCGGGAAAGACGACCCTCGGCGAAGCGCTGTTATTGAAAGCCGGCGTCACAAACCGCCTCGGCGACGTCAATGAAGGCACGAGCATCCTCGATTTCGACGAGGAATCACGCGAACGCAAACACAGTCTCGACACCACGCTCTTTTCGATCGAACACGATGGGCTGCTGCTGAATTTTGTGGACACGCCGGGCATGCCGGACCATTGCGGTCCCGCCATCGAAGCCCTGTCGGCGGTGGAGACGGCGGTCATTGCCGTGTCGGCAGTAAACGGCATCGGCGTGAATACGCGCCGCATGGCGAAAGCGGCGGCAGAGTACGGCATTGCGAGAATTGTTGTCATCAACAAGTTCGCGGTCGAAGGGGCGGACCTCGAAGGTGTATACAACGCGGTTCGCGAAACATTCGGCAGCCAATGCCACGCGATCAATCTGCCGCGCGACAAAGGTCACGACGTGGTCAACGTCTACGAAGCGCACGAAGGCGACAGCGATCTCGGTGACGTCGGCGAAGCGCACAAAGCGCTGATCGAGTCCATCGTCGAAACCGACGAAGCGCTCATGGCAAAATACATCGAAAGCGGCGAAGTCACCAAGGACGAGTTACGCGTCGCACTCGCGAAGGCGTGTGCCGCCGGGACCTTTATCCCGGTTGTTTTTTGCAGCTCGACAAAAGGCATCGGAATCGATCAGTTGCTGGAAGCACTGGAGAAATTCGCGCCCTCGCCCGTCATCGGAAAGAAGCGCGAACTCGTACTCGGCAGCGGCGACGACGCCACGCGGAAAATTCTGGAGCCCGATCTCAAAGGCGATTTTGTCGGACAGATCTTCAAGGTCACAACGGACCCGAAGAGCCACATCAAGTACGCGGCGGCGCGTGTGTTTTCCGGCACGTTGAAGGGTGACGAGCAACTATATGTGAGCGGCGAGCGCAAAGGGCAGCGAACGGGTCATATTTTCAAGCTGCAGGGCGGTGAGCATAAGGAAGTCGACGTCGCGGGCGCCGGCGATATTGTTGCGTTCGCAAAGGTGGAAGTTCACACCGGGCAGACAATCTTCAGCGAGTCCGCCGATGGGAAAATTGAGCGGCCGCGTAAGCCGAAGCCGATGTTCTCGCTCGCGGTGGAGCCGAAAAGCCGCGGTGACGTGGAAAAGATCAGCGGCGCGATGCAGCGCTTTGCCGATGAGGATCCGTGCTTTGAGTATCATCGCGATCCGGAAACGCATGAACTGGTAATGAGCGGCATGGGCGATCAGCACCTTGCCATCATCCAATCCAAAATGAAGCGATACTTCAAGTTGGAGATCGATACGCATCAGCCGAAAATTCCCTATCGCGAGACCATTTCGGGCAGTGCGAAGTACGTCGAATACACCCACAAAAAGCAGTCCGGCGGTGCGGGGCAGTTTGCAAAAGTGTTCATCGATATGGAGCCGACGGAGCGCGGCGCCGGATACGAATTTGAAGACAAGATCTTCGGCGGCGTAATTGATCAGTCGTATCGGCCAAGCGTGGACAAAGGCGCGCGCGAGCAGATGAAGAAGGGCGTCATCGCGGGCTGTCCGGTTGTGGATGTGAAAATTTCACTTGTGGACGGCAAGACGCACCCGGTTGACAGCAAGGACGTCGCATTTCAGATCGCAGGTCGGCAGGCGTTCAAGAAAGCCTTCATGCAGTGCAAGCCGATTCTGCTGGAGCCGGTTGTCAATATCGAAATTACCGTACCCAACGACAATGTCGGCGACATTACGCGAGACCTGGCCGGCAAACGCGGGCATGTGACCGGGCAGGACATCGTTCCCGGTGGGCAAACGGTGATTACCGGAACGGTTCCTCTCGCGGAAGTTGCGAACTACAGTTCGCAATTGAAAAGCGTTACCGGCGGACAGGGGAGTTACGTTATGGAGTTCAGTCACTACGACGTCGTGCCGCCAAATGTGCAGCAACAGATTACCGCGAAGTACAGTGCGAAGGACGATGACGACGAATAGTGAACTGGGCAAGGTCGAAAATTTTTTTGCTCAATCGCGCGGAGTCGAATTGTCTTCGGCAGGCGTGTTGGGTGCCGGCAGGTGAGCCGATTTTTCGTGGATTCATGCGTTGTTGATTGCTGTTCAACGCAAATTGGAGGTTTGAGATGCAGGGAATCACTCGGCGTGAAGCGATGGGTTCGGTGGCCGCGGTGGGTGGCTGGCTGGCGTTCGGCGCGGCGGGCGCGTTTGCCCAGCAGGCTGCCGGCGAAGAGGGTGCGGCGGGCCCGTATACATTGCCCCCATTGCCCTACGACTACGCGGACCTTGAACCGCACATCGACGCACAAACGATGAAGCTGCACCATGATATTCACCATGCCGGTTATGTTCGCAACGCGAATGCGGCGATTGCCGAACTGGAAAACATCCGTCGGCAAGGCGGGAAGGAAATCGAGAAGATTCGCGCGGTCACCGATTCACTTTCCTTTAACGCCTCCGGTCATCTCCTGCATACGGTCTTCTGGAATAATATGAAGCGCAACGGCGGCGGTGCGCCGGGCGGCGGTTCGCAGATTGCGAGCCTCATCGATCGTGACTTTGGATCGTTCGATGCGTTTGTCGGAAACTTTGCCACTGCGGCAGCGCAGGTGCAGGGGAGCGGTTGGAGCATTCTCGCGTTCGAGCCGCACTCCAAGCGATTGATGGTTCTGCAGGCTGAAAAGCATAACAATCTGACGGTGTGGGGCGTTGTCCCGCTGCTCGTGCTGGATGTGTGGGAGCATGCGTACTATCTGAAGTATCAGAATCGTCGTTCGGACTACATCAAAGCGTTCATGAA
>JBFWWY010000299.1:0-5021 GCA_050245935.1 Phycisphaerae bacterium
CCAGAAACTCCACGACATTCGGCCGCAGCGCCATGTGCGCCATCCGCCGACCGTTTTCGCCGTATGGCCAGATCACGCGCTGCGCACCGGCCTTCAGCAACTTGGTCTCGCTGGCCTTGTGGTTCGCGCGGGCAATGATGAAAAGATCGCGATTCAACTCGCGGCCGCTCAGTACGGTAAACAGCGCGTCCGCATCATTGTCGAGCGTGGAAATGAGTCCGGCCGCGCGCTGAACGCCGGCTTCGAGCAGAACCTCGTTGTCGCCGCCATCGCCCAGCACAGCGAGCAGGCCGTCTTTCTGAGCCGCAGCGACCGCAGCCGGGAGTCTGTCGATGACGACAAGCGATTTCCCCTCGGCCGCGAATGCCCGCGCAACTTCCGACCCCATGCGGCCGTATCCGCAGAGAATGTAGTGATCCGAAATTTGCGCCAACTTCTTTTCCATGCGCCGCTGCTCCAGCAGGCCGCCGACCCGGATGGCCACGACATAATTTCCGATCGCGGAAACCATAAGCGTAAAGGCGCCGACGCCAAAGACGATCAACAGCATCGTCAGGACTTTTCCGGATTCGTCCAGCGGACGAACTTCCCGAAAGCCCACCGTCGAAACCGTAATCACCGACATGTACAGCGCTTCCAGCGGCGGAATTTCTTCGAATAACCAATAGCCTAACGCGCCGAGCAAATTGATCGCGGTCAGCAGCATCGCTGCCAGCACGACAGGCCGAAGCGTGGGCCGAAGCGGATCCGTTCTCCTGGTTCTGATAATGGATGTTTTCCTCTCGGACATCCGGAATCGCGTGGAACGCCACAATGCGGGAAGACGCAGACGCTACAGCGAACGCAGCCGACTTTCTGCTTCCTCGGCCTGGATCGTGTTGGGATACTCATCGAGGATCTGCTGTAAAATCGCCTTTGCGTCGTTTTTCTTGCCCGTGCGCGTGAATAGCCGTGCCCGCTCCAGTAATTTCTCGGCTTCCGGGCTATTCGTTAACGCAGGCGCCGGCGGCTGTTCCGGCGCGGCGATTTTTTTGGGCGCAGCAGTCTCACCGACCGCGTACGCCGCGAGCCCGGCGCGATCGCGCGGTGCATTCTTTTCGAATTTTCCGGACGCTTCGTGAACGACGGCGCGAAGCGCATAGTGGAAGGCAGGGTCAGTCGCGGAAGCGGCGGATCGAATCCAACCTTTTCCGTCGACGATCAACAAAGTCGGCGTGGCCTCAAGCGCCAATTCACTCTTTACGGCTTCAAAGGCCCCGGATTCGCGATAATGCTGCGGCCAGCGACGTCGCGTCGAAGCCGCGACGCTTTTTCCAGTCGTCTCAACATCCGCACAAACGCCGATAAATTGCACATTTTTCTTCTCGCCATAATCTGCGAATGCGCGTGCGAGCGCGGCATCTCGCATCGCATTGTCCCCATCGCCCGCCGACCAGAGATCGATCACGCGCACGGCAACTTCGCTTTCGCCCGACGAAGCATCGCTTTTGGGAAACACATCGTGATCCGGAAATTTCCGGGCCATCACGGTTACTTGTCGCGCCTGGGTTCGCAGCGAATCACGCTCGGCAGCCTCGCTGGCAAGGCGCGAGAGTGATCGATCCGCCAGCTCGGCATTACCCGAAGCCACGCCGACCAGATATCCCGCTTTGTGCGTCAATACGTCATCGGGTTTCAGCGTCGCGAGCTGTTCGAGTTGCTTTGCTGCTGCCGCCGCATTGCCGCGCGCCAGCTCCGCGAATACCTCAAGCTGCAGCAGGGCGATCTTTTCGTCGCCGCTCTTGCCATCCGCGGAAATGCTCCGCCCGTCGAGAAACTCGCGCGTTTTCTCGCCGCGCTCTTCAGAAATGACTTGATCCGGATTGACGATTGCACCATGTAGCCGCTGCAGCATCGCGGCTTCGTCACCCAGCGCGACGGCACCCGTTGCCAGGATGCACGGAATCGCGATGAAAATCATAATTGATCTCTGCAATTTCATTTCATTACCCCGTTTTTGCCGCTTCCAGTTCAGTTCGACGGCTGAATATTGCCTGGACGTATAACGACCGAAAGCCTGCCTATTCTCGTGTTTCGGCGGACGGATCGACCCGCAGTGGACCACCCCGCTGTTGCACATAATACCGGATTTGTCGCGCGACTCCGATCATCACATCTGACTCCATCGCCGTCATGTTTGCCCGGCCGAAAATTTGCCGAAGGATGTACCGCAGGTGCGTCGGGTTCTGGCCGCGAAAGACATCTACGTCATCAAACGCCGCGAATAACTGCTCGAACAGTGCCGTCTTGCGACCCTCGTCCGCCGGCGTTTCATTCAGCGCAGTCGGCAATTCCGGCTGCCCCACCGCCTCCGACGCTGCCAGCCGCAATTCATAACAGACGAGCATGACTGCGGCGGCGAGATTCATCACCGGATAATCAGGATTTGCAGGAATCGTGATCACACGATCGAAATGCAGCAATTCATCGGTCAGAATTCCGCGATCCTCTCGCCCGAACGCCAACGCAACTTTGCCTGCCCGCGCCCGGCGTACGGCATCCATAGCGGCAGCGCGCGGCGTCTCAGCCACCTGTCGGCGATACAGTCCCAGTTTGGCGCTGGTCACGAAACTCGAAATGCAGTCGGTCAGCGCGGCAGGAATATCAGCAACCACGTTCGCGCGCTGCAAAATATGCTGCGCATGCGTCGCATAGCCGCGCGATTCCGGCGTATCCAGTTCACATCGTGGCGATACGATGTGCAGGTCTGACAAACCCATGTTGAACATCGCGCGGCACACCGCGCCAATATTCGCCGGGCCGCTCGGTTCGATCAGGATAATCCGCAAATTCTCTAGCATGCTCGTTCGAAACTATAACGCGCGACGTCAGCGCCGGGTCGCCTGTCCCCCCACATTGAAGTCCAGACCCCCGCCGATTCGGGCCTCGAACCGATTCAATGCGCGGTCCCCATCAAAGTAGCGGTTTGCCTTTCGCCGCACTCGCCGGCCGCGGTAGCCGCGCCGGCAGCGCATCCACCTTTGAGTAAATCACGAGCGCCCGCCGAATGTCGTTCTCCGGAATGTCGTATTCGAACGCGGTTTCAAAATCGAGCTGGCATTGTGCCGCCGCCTTCTCGGCCGCCTTGAGCTCCTCGTCCAATCCGTTTGCGAGCTTGTAGATCAGACACTGGCCGTCCACCGCCAGCAATCCCGAACACCATTCGACAAGCTGCGCCACTTTGCCGACAGCCCGTGTCGTGACGACTTCAAACTTTTCGCGATACTTCGGCATGCGACCGATGTTTTCCGCACGATCCCCAACGAACTCCACATTGGGAATGCCCATTGCCGCCACGATCCGCTCCAAAGCGGCAATTTTCTTCTGCGTGCTGTCAATGAGAACGAAACGCACCTCCGGCATCACGCACGCGAGCGGAATCCCCGGCAGACCGCCGCCGGTCCCGAGGTCGGCGACTTTTTCGGTCGTCGCTGGGTCGATAAACGGCAGCGCGGCGAGGCTGTCTACAATGTGTCGCGACCAGAATTCCCCGACGTCGCGCGTTGCCGTGAGATTGATGCGCGTGTTCTCGTCGAGCAAAAGCCGAACATAGTCCGCCAATCGCGTCTGCGCGCTGGCGTCCGTGATCTCGCAAAGTTCAAAAACTGCTTCGGGTGTCATGCCGGACATTTGAAGTCAGCGCGTGATGAATTTCAACGCGTCAGATAAGATTCGAACATGAGCGATGCACACGTCTTTGATATATCCCCGCCCATCTCGACGAAACTCGCAGTCTGGCCGGGTGATACGCCAATGTCGCGCGAAGTCCTGCTCGACATGCAGCGCGGCGACAATCTCACACTTTCGACCCTGCGGGCAACCTGCCATCTCGGTGCCCACGCCGACGGCCCGAATCATTACGGCAAGAACGCCGTCGGCGTCGACGCCCAATCGCTGGAATTTTATCTGGGCCCCTGTCAGGTGATCGCCGTCGACGCCCAGCGCGGCAAACGGTTCGACGCGACGAGCCTCCAGGCCGAGATTCGACAGCCGCGCGTACTGTTGAAGACCGGTACCTTCCCCGATCCGGAAAACTGGAACGACGATTTTGCCGCACTTTCGCCTGCACTGGTAGATTTCCTCAACGGCCGCGGCGTCCGCACCGTCGGTGTCGACACGCCGAGTGTCGACTTGTTCAACGACAAGCAACTGTCCGCCCACGCGCGGTTTCTCGCACATAACATCGCAATCCTTGAGGGGCTGGTCTTGCGCGAAGTTCCGCCGGGCGAATACGAACTCATCGCTTTACCTCTCAAACTCGTCGGATTCGACGCCAGCCCGGTCCGCGCTGTACTGCGGACGCACACCAAGCCCTAAGCGCCAGCGCCGCGCTCAAACGATGTGCGAAATTCGGGACATAGATCCAAATTCGCCGCCTAACTACTCTCAGCCTCATTGCGCTTCCCAATCGCGACTGCAGTCAGGACGGCACCGACCGCTTTGCTTCGAATCAAATTCGCAGGACTTCAACTTTTTGCCCTCGACCCCTTTCTCTCTGTGCCTCCGTGGTTGACTCTCGCCGGGCGTTTTTCGCAACTTTCATCTCTCGCAGACAAGTTGAAATCGCACCAATTAGGTACTATATTCACGATGCAGACGAAATTCGCCGGAGAAACGCCCGTGCTCGCGCTGACCAAAAAAGCTGAATACGCGATTATGGCCCTGTGCCACCTTGCACGGCGCGAGCGGGAGACGGTGCTGAGCGCCCGCGAAATCGCCACAGACCACCACATTCCCTCGGCCTTGCTGATGAATGTGCTGAAGTCGCTCAACAACGCCGGACTGATTCTCTCCGTCCGCGGCGTGAACGGTGGTTATGGCCTGGCCGTGCCGGCGGAGGACATCTCCTTAGCCGACGTGGTCGAAGCGGTTGAAGGACCGGTGCGGTTTGTACGTTGTGCCGACAACGAAGTCGAAACCGACCCCTGCGAGTTGGTCTGTAGCTGTGCGATCAAGCAGCCGCTCTTGCGGATACACGAGCG
>JBFWWY010000300.1:0-5012 GCA_050245935.1 Phycisphaerae bacterium
TTTACCGCGACAGCCCCAGAGAAATTGTAATTTATCTCGCCACTGTGAATTCCATTGTCACATTCGACTTGCTCACGGGTATTGCGATCGGTTTCGGTCACTCGTTGTTGCAGCTGAACTACACCTTCTCCCATCTGGTGATCGAGTTTGAGGATGATGCGGCCAGCAACGAATCGCACATGGTCCTGCGGGGTGCCGCCACGTTTGTTCGCTTGCCGAAGCTCGCTTCCGCGCTCGAAAGGGTCCCGCCGACTCGGACGTTACACGTGTATCTGGAAGAACTCGATTACATCGATCATGCGTGTCTGGTCCTTCTCAAAGATTGGGAGAAGCAGCACCTCGCCACGGGTGGAAAACTGCAAATGGACTGGCAGAAACTGCAGCCGCGCTTTGATCGGCAGCGGGTGAGTTCCAGCAAAGAGGCGCTGGCATCCTCCAGCAGCTAGAATTACTGAGATCGCTCATCGTTGCTCGGGAGGAAAAGGGTTCGAAGTTGACAATGGACCGCGCGCATCATTCGTGGAACTATGACCTGCTCGGAGGTGTGACGCTCTTTACGGGCGCGGCGCTATCTATGGTCGCTGCGAATTCGCCACTGCTCCCGATGTACAACGAACTGGTGAACACCCACTTCGTGGTGAAGTTCGGCGAGCTCGGCCTTTCCAAGCCGCTTCAGCTCTGGATCAATGACGGGCTGATGGCCGTTTTTTTCCTCTTCGTCGGGCTAGAGCTCAAACGAGAACTCCTCGTAGGCAACCTTTCCAGCTTGCGCAGCGCATCGCTGCCGCTTGCCGCCGCGCTGGGTGGCGTCGTCGTGCCGGCACTGATTTTCGTGCTGCTGAATCCGCCTGAAACACGACGCGGGTGGGCCATTCCGACCGCGACGGACATCGCATTTGCGTTGGGGGTCGTGTCCATGTTGAGTCGTCGCGTCCCGCCGGCGCTCAAAGCGTTTATTTTGTCCCTTGCCGTTTTTGACGATCTGGCAGCAATCATCATCATCGCAACGTTTTATACATCCGGGATCAGCTATGGGGCACAGTTCGCGGCTGTCGCTGTGATGGCGATTCTTCTCTTGCTGAACCGCACGCGCGTGATGCGGCTGGGGCCTTATTTGTTGCTAGGTGTCATTCTCTGGGCCTGCGTGTTGAAGTCCGGTGTGCATGCCACGCTTTCGGGTGTTCTCGTCGCGCTGTCCATTCCGATGACCGCGGAGGACGGCACAAAGCCCGGGCCGCTTGAAGCACTGGAACACGCATTGCGACCTTGGGTGGTCTTCCTGATTCTGCCCCTCTTTGCATTCGCGAATTCCGGCATTTCGCTGCACGGCATCACGCCGAACATGATGATGGAGCCTGTCACGCTCGGGATCATTGCGGGATTGTTCGTCGGCAAGGTTTTGGGCGTATGCCTCGGGACAGCGTGTCTCGTGGTTCCCGGGTTCGCCACCTTACCCGGCGGTGTTGGCGTTCCCATGTTCATCGGCGCAGGGTTTCTCACCGGGATCGGTTACACGATGAGCTTGTTCATCGGCACGCTCGCGTTTGAGGCCGAGTGGCATTCCCTCGGGCGCGAGATGAAGCTGGGGGTTCTCGCGGGATCATTCCTGTCGGTCGTGCTCGGCGTTGTAATTGTGTTGCTGACCTCGCGGCATGACGCGAACGCGCCGGTCAGTCCGCCGGCGATGCCCAAGCAGCCTGTTTCCAGCTAAGGGCTGTCCCTGCTGAGCAGTGCCGGCAGGGAGCGATATCACGTATGACCAAGCGATCTTTATCCAACGCTGACCGCATCCTCACCCGCCATCCGGAAGGAAAAGAGGGCGTCAATATTGAGCGTGCGAAATATGACGCAATGAAAAGTGCCATCCTGCGGTCGGTGGGCCGCTCAAGGACCGGCATTCTGTTTCAGGAACTTCCCCAGCTTGTTCGCGATCAATTGCCCGAAGCGATTTTCCCGCGCAATGGTTCGGTCATGTGGTACGTCACGACAGTCAAGCTCGACCTCGAAGCCCGCGGGCTCATCGAGCGCGTCCCCGGAAAATCACCACAGCGATTGCGCCGGTCGAAGGCGCTGTAATTCTCGACGCTTACTCACTCATCCACGTTCTGCAACACGGCGACTGTTCAGCCGACACCGGCAGCCTATAATGCCGCAAGGCGTCAGTGCTTCCAACACGCATCCGCTACGGATCGACTAGAATCACACACGTGAACGCGTATCGGTGCGCTGTAGGCGAGGAATCGTCCCTCGACGGATTCTGAAAATCGCAGGCAGTCCAGCGCAGCGGTCGCCAGTAGAGGAGTTGTGCATGGCATCGGATATGCCGCCGGTAGAACAACTGAAGAATCGTCCAATCGGGCGCATTCTGATCAAAATGGGCAAAGTGACGCGCCCGCAGGTGTCCGAAGCGCTGGAACTGCAGAAGCAGAAGCGCGGCCCGCTCGGCCAACTTCTCATCGAACTCGGTCATCTCGACGAATCCACGTTGAATCAGGCGCTCGCTGCACAGCAGGGCATGGAGATGATCCGGCTCGGCGACATCGAGATTGACAAGGCCGTCATCGACATGATTCCCGCGCAGATGGCCCACGCCTATCGCGTTGTGCCGACGGAGTACGACAGCGGGTCGAACACCCTCGGCGTCGCACTCGACAGTCCGGACAACTTTCGCGCGACCGACGACCTGAAGACCCTGATGGGTTTTCGCGTTGTCGCGCGAATCACCAATACCGAAGATATGTCCGATGCGCTCAACCGGTATTACCCGGAAGAGGCGAGCGAATCCATTAACGACATCATCGGTGAGATCGGCGACGACGCCACGCTGGCGAAGCTGCAGGGACGCGGCGAGTCCATCGACCTCGACGAACTCAAGGCGGCCGCCGAAAGCAATGCCGTCAAGCGCCTGGTCAACCTTGTTCTGCTGCAGGCGATCAAGGAAAAGGCCTCCGACCTGCATTTCGAGCCGTTTGAAGAAGAATTCAAGATGCGCTACCGCATCGACGGCGTGCTCTTTGAGATGGTTCCGCCGCCGTACCATGTGGCGATGGCTGTCGCTTCGCGTATTAAGGTTATGGCGGGCCTCGATATTGCCGAGCGGCGCATGCCGCAGGACGGGCGCGTCGAACTGGTGGTCGAGGGCCGGCCCGTCGACCTCCGCGTATCGGTTTTGCCGACGATGTTTGGCGAAAGCTGCGTGCTTCGCGTGCTGGATCGCGCTCAGGTGAATCTCGACCTCGAACAGGTCGGGCTGCGCGAGGACGAAATCGGGATTTTTCGGCAGGCGATCCATAAGCCGCACGGGGTTGTGGTGGTGACCGGTCCCACGGGGTCCGGGAAAACAACGACGTTGTATTCCGGCCTGAGCGAGTTGAATTCGATCAAAACGAAGATCCTCACCTCTGAGGATCCGGTTGAGTACGATCTGGATGGCATGATTCAGTGTCAGGTCAAGCCGGATATCGGCTTGACGTTTGCAAGGCTGCTGCGAAGCTTCTTGCGACAGGACCCGGATATTATCCTCGTCGGTGAAACACGCGACCCGGAAACCGCGCAAATTGCTGTCCAGGCGTCGCTTACGGGTCACTTGGTACTGACGACACTGCACACGAATGATGCGCCGAGTTCGATTGCGCGATTACTTGATTTGGGCCTGGAGCCGTTCCTGCTGACCGCAACGTTGGAAGCGGTCATTGCCCAGCGGCTCGTACGAAGAGTGTGCACAAACTGCAAAGAGGAATATACGCCTTCGGAACAGCAGTTATTAGAGTTGGCGCTGACGCCGGAGGATGTTGAAGGCCGGACCTTCTTCTACGGCAAAGGTTGCGAGTTCTGTAACAACACGGGTTATCGAGGTCGGCAGGCGATCTTTGAGATCATGATTATGAGCGACGAAATATCGGACCTTGTGATGAATCACGCGTCTACAGCCGTCATCCGTCAGGAAGCCCGGAAGCGGGGCATGCGGACGCTGCGCGAGTCGGGACTGCTGGCGATTTTTGATGGTGTCACGACGATCGAGGAAGTGGTGCGCGAAACGCTTGCCGAGGAACTGTAAGTGGTTTCCGGTTAGTAGTTTATCGTAATTTCGCCGAGCATTGATCCGGCTGCTTTTTGGGATTTTCGCCGTCGCGCTTGTCTCCGTCACTTGGGGACGTGGATACTGGTAGGAATGTCCGGAGATTTTGCGCCGCTGAACCGAGCGCGGACCGGTACATTGCAAGGCTGCATCGAAGAGGAAAACGGAAATGGCAGTATTTGTCTATGAGGCCCTGAATGCTTCGGGGCAGGAAATCAAGGACGAAATCGAAGCGCCAAATAAAGAAGAGGCGGTTTCAAAAGTCCGCGGGCTCGGCTATTTCCCGACGAAAGTCCTTGAAAAAGGCGACAAAAAGAAATCCTCGGTTAAGAAAACAGGATCCGGATCGGGTAAGAAGGCCGCGGGTACTGGCTTTGGGTTCGTCAAAACGAAGCAATTGACCACGTTTACGCGGCAGTTGTCCACGCTGCAGGACGCAGGGTTGCCGATCCTGCGAAGCATCCGCATTCTCGAGCAGCAGCAAAAGCCCGGTATGTTGCGGAACGTCTTGAAAGAGGTGCAGGAAGACGTCGAGGGTGGTTCCACGCTCTCGGAATCGATGGCCCGTCACCCAAAAGCGTTCAACCGCCTGTATTCCAACATGGTGGCCGCCGGCGAAGCGGGTGGTGTGTTGGATGTCATTCTTCAGCGTCTTGCCGACTTCATGGAGAAGGCACAGAAGCTCAAACGAAAAATTACCGGCGCGATGATCTATCCGGCGGTCGTGATTTTTGTCGCAGCGGCGATTGTGACCTTCATCATGGTGATGGTCGTGCCGAAATTCGAGGAAATTTTTGCCGACTTTGAAACCCCGCTGCCGGCTGTGACCAAGCTACTGATGAATATTTCCTACTGGTTCGCGGAAGGCACCCCTCCTGGGTGGGTGGTGATCATCGGCGCGCCGTTTATTCTCTTTGTGCTCTGGAAAGTGATT
>JBFWWY010000301.1:0-5007 GCA_050245935.1 Phycisphaerae bacterium
GTTTGTCGCAAATATCACGAGTGGCAATTCCTGTTCGGCGTTTGTCAGCATTCCCGCCTTGATTGTGAGCGACGCATGCGACTCATCTCTGACGATCACGCGCGTTCGCAGTGATGGTCTGCTGCTCACGGATGCGTTCCCGAAAGGGTCCACCACAATCACCAATACGGCCACGGACGACTGTGGAAATTTCGCTGTCTTTTCACAGACCGTCACTGTCAATGATCTGCGACCGCCGCTGATTGTCGGCTGTCCGGCGAACATCGGTCCCGTCCCCAACAGCCCGGGTTTGTGCGGCGCAAATGTCAGTTGGACGCCGCCGACGTTGAACGAAAACTGCCCCGGCGGATTGCTGACGTCTAAGTTTAGCCCCGGCGCGTTTTTCCCGGTCGGCACAACGATGGTGACATACACAGGTACGGATGCTGCCGGAAACACGCCGGCCATCTGCACATTTACCGTCACGGTTGTCGACAGTGAGCCTCCGGCCATCCTTGGTTGTCCAATGGACATCACGGTGAACAACGATCCCGGCACGTGCGGTGCTGCGGTCAGTTGGTCGCCGCCGACGACTACGGACAACTGCATGGATGCCACCATTTCGGGTGACGCGATGCCCGGTGACACGTTCCCGGTTGGCATGACAAAAGTGACATATACGGCAACGGACGGTGCCGGCAATCAAAATACATGTTCGTTCAACGTGATTGTGGAAGACGCCGAAGCGCCGACGCTCAGTTGCCCGATGGATCCGATCGTTGTCAACGCCGCGATGGGCGAATGCAGTGCGGAGGTCGACCTCGTCGCGCTGGCAGCGCTCGGCGAAGCGGACAACTGCGGATCGACGTCGCTGATTTGGGAGTTGTTCAATGACGTGTCGATGATGTACGAGTTGATCGCGGATCCGATGAACGTGACGTTGGGTGGAATCAAGACGATTCGCGTCACGGCATCAGACCCGGCGGGTAACGAGACTGAATGCGAGTTCACGCTGCAGGTCGTGGACGATCAACCGCCGACCATTATGTGTCCGCCGCAGCCCGGCGTATTCGCATGCAGTTCGGACGCAGTTGCATGGATCGCAGCAAATGATCCGGTGGTGAGTGACAATTGCGTGCCGACGGAATCCCTGAAAGTGACCAACGATGCGCCGACGTCGTTCATGAACGGCGACACGATAGTGACCTATCAGGTGGCCGAGCCGGGAGCCGGTCTCTCTGCTTCGTGTTCCGTAACGATCACGGTCGATGACAGCACGCCGCCGGTGTTGAACGGATTGCCGAGTGACGACGATGGTGGTGCGAGCGGCATCCAGATCATTGTCAACAATGATATGGGTCAGTGCTACGCGCTCGTGGCCGAGCCCAATGTCACCGTTTCCGATAACTGCCCGGACGGCGTGTCGCTGTCACGCGATCCGGCGGCATGGGGCGGAACGTTCCCGGTCGGCACCACCACGTTCGTGTATACCGCAACGGACTTCCAGGGAAACACGACCAGTGAAACCGTACAGGTCGTAGTGATCGACAACGAGTTGCCCACGTTTACCTGCCCGGACAACATCGACGTCAACGTGATCGACGATCTGACCTGTTCCGGCGCCGATGTCGATCTTCCGGTGATCTCGGATGCTGCGGATAACTGTGCGATCGACGAGATTCGCTATCTGGTCGACGGATCCGAAATTACATCCCCGCATAATTTCCCGATCGGAACCACGCAGGTGACCGTGGAGGTCGAGGATGTGAACGACAACATTGCGACTTGCACATTTGACGTCACGGTTTTGAGTCAGGTGCGCATCCGCATTCGCGCCGAATTGCTCGGCGTGACGACGAACGTTTCGCGTTGCCTGCGAATCAAGATTGAACGTTCAGATATGTCCTGCGATTCGTATCTGGAGACGTTTAACTTCAACGTTGACACCGGGTCGGGTCGTCGTGGCACGAAGACGATCACCATTCCCTGTGATTCGTACGAAGGACTGTGCATCAGCGTCGAAGATCCGGTGCACACGTTGCTGCGTCGCGGTGCGATTTCCGTCAATGGTGCGATGTCACGCTTCGAAGCGGACTTCCTCGGTGCCGCGACATTGAACGGCAATGGTCGGCCCGAACCTTCGGCACTGAATGAAGGGTTGATCCCGGGTGATATTGCGAACAACGACGGGGTTGTTGAAGTCGGTGATTTCGCGGTTCTCATCGGCCAGTTCCTGGAAAGCCCTGGTGCCACCACCTGTGACTGGACCACGACGGCAGACAACAACGCCGATCTCGATGGCGACGGCATCGTGGAGTTTGATGATTTCAATCTCATGAATTTCCACTGGTTGCTGGAAGGCGAGATGGCCTGCTGCGAATCGTCGGTGACGAATTCGACTGCGGGTCCGCGTCTGGCGTACACGATCGGTGAGTTGATCGAACTCGGTCAGGCAGACTGGGCAATTGCCGATCTCAACCAGGACGGTGTTTTGGATCGCGCAGACGTAGATGCGTTTGCGGACGATCCGCGCCCGCAGATTCGTGGTGACCTCGATGGAAACCTCACCCTGACAACTGCAGACATTGCACCGTTTATCACCGCGCTGATTGAGGGTCAGGCTGCTTACCTCAATCTGGTTCCGAATGGCAACTACTACACCGGCGACCTGAATCGTGACGGCTTCGTCACGGTTTCCGACATTTCCGGTTTTGTAGAAGCATTGGTGGGTGGTCAGCAGTAATGCGGATTGAGTGATTGGAATCTCGCCGCAATACGGCGGCGCGGGCAAAGCCTCTCGCCCGCGCCGCACATTTCGGCACGTTCCATTTGCGGTCCGGAATTCCGTCCGCGTCCTGGATAAACAGGAAATGAGCGGAACTTCGGAAATCCGATTTCTTCATGGGGAAAAGGGCAAAAGGTGTACAACATGAATATACGACGAACTGCGCGCTTTGCGGCAACGTTGTCCGCGACACAGATGCTGCTTTCGGTTGCGACGGCGAACATCAATCTCGAATTGCGGCCGCTTTCTCAGGCCGTGGAAGTAGGAGATCCCGTTCAGATCGGTATTTATGCGGTCTCAGACAGCGCGATGGATCAACCTTTTACGCAGGCCAACATCGTTTTTACGTGGGACCCATCCTTTCTGACGCTTGACGGACTTGACAACACGGGAGCGGCACCGTTCTTTCGGTCGAATTTCAATCCGACATCTCCCGTGAACGAAACGTTTCCGCCGGCGGACGGCGACGCCATGTATTCGCACCTTTCCATGACCGGATCCGAAACGGATGCCACGCCGGCCGGAACGCTTTTAACCACGCTTGAGTTCACGGCCGTTGCCTGTGCGGTGGATACGCCAGTTGCAATCGTCGCCGGTGTTTCGCCGGACAACACGGTCGTACGTTTCGGATTTTTCGATCGTACGGGAACATTGGGGGCGCCGTCGCTCACGGATATCTCAGGTTTGCCCGTCGCACCGGACACCGTTGCCGTCGACCGAAATGACCTGTGCGCCGACGATGCCGGCGACATTTTGCTGACCGCGTCCGGCGGTTCCGGCGATGTGTTGAATTGGTATGACGACATGTGTGGCGGCAATCTGATCGGCAGCGGCACACCGCTTGTGATCTCGTCGCCGGCGGTGACGACGACGTACTATGCACGCTGGGAAAATGTATGTGGGGTGACGACTTGCGAGGCGATTGAGGTCGTCGTCTATCCGCTCCCGACTCCCTCCATCACGGCGACGCCGGGAACGCTGAACTGCGATCCCGTCATGCTGTCAGTCGATCAGACTTTCGCTTCGTATCTCTGGTCGCCCAGCGGCGAAACCACGCAGAGCATTTCCGTCGCAACGAATGGAACGTACAGCGTATCGGTCATGGAAGACAACGGCTGCACGAACACGGCGATGATCGACGTGACCACAATTGAAGAAGAGGTCCTCGTACAGATCGACATCACACTGCAGGGCTTTGACAATGCAGGCAGCGTGACGCGATGTCTTCGCATGGTGCCGGACAATTGTGGCGAAGGGGACGATGTTCTGGTTACTTTTGACAGCACTGGAACCTTCTCGGGCACCCTCGCCTTGCCATGTGGTGAGTGGACGCAGCTTTGCCTGAAAGATCAGCAACATTCTTTGTGGGAAACAGTATCGCTCACGCAGATGGGTTCGCAATTCGTCGCCGATGCACCGGTTTTGCTGCGCGGCGGGGATGCTAACAACACCGGCGGGATCGACATCAACGACGTGACGTTCCTGTTTGCGAATTACGGCATTGCTGTCAGCGCTGACAGCGACAGTTGTCCTGATACCACCCAGGACGGCGATTTCAGCAATGACGGATTCGTCTTCTCCGAAGACTACACCATTCTTTCGGGCAACTTCAATGCTTCCAGCGAATGCGCATGCACCGCACTTGATGGAAAGGGCGGCGCGAAGAATCCGCTTGATGAATCCGCGACGCGACGAACTCGTCTCAGCACGCACGCGCTCGCTCCATCGGTCGCAGTCAGGATTGATGTCAACCGCGACGGCACGTTCGATGCGCAGGACGTTCGCGCACTGGAAACGTTGCACCGCCTCCCTCACACCCTGTCAGATGCCTTAACCGAGCTCGAGTTGCGCAACGCTCGTGCAGGGGTTCCGAAATCGGGTGCGGCGAAGAACTAAACAAGGAGCCTGCACGTGCCCGTGGCGCGTGCGCGTTTCAAAGCGGCGCTGAAGCGCTGCCGGAGGCCAGAAAAGATGACACGCACACGAAATTATTTGCTGATCGGATTTGTGCTGACAGGGGCCATGTCTGCAGCAGCACAGAACATAGACCTCGCTTTGGTTGCGAGTAAGAACTCGGTGGCGCTCGGCGGCTCCTTCGAAATGGATCTCATCGCATCGACGACATCGGCGAGCCCTGTCGAGTTCGCAGCGATTGATGCCGTACTCGTTTGGCCGTCCACCGAAATCGAGTTGACGGGCTTCGAAGACATCGGGCCGGATTCGTGGCAGCAATTCGGATTTTC
>JBFWWY010000302.1:0-5002 GCA_050245935.1 Phycisphaerae bacterium
CGCTTTGGGCAAAATGGTTAAATTTTGATGGAATCTCGCGCGACGCTAACGCACCATTAGGTTGCGATGATCGAGGGGCGCGCCGTCCGACGAAAAAGGTGCGTTAACGTCGCGATTCCGTTGGCCAACCGATCAAAATTGTCCGGCGCGACGTGAACACACCCTACAAAATCCCGTGTGAATCTCTCTTCTCTCCGTGCCTCCGTGACTCCGTGACTCCGTGCCTCCGTGGTTGCGTTCCTTCCGCAATCTCACGCCGCGCCCGGGTACAAGTTCGCAAAAGAATCTTCATCGCATGTCGGGAATGCGCAACGAACGATGCGTCGCGGACGCATCCTACGCGCGTCCGTGGTTGGAATTGTTTCCCGATCGCCTGGCCGCAAGAGAGGACTCGGCAGGAGCCTCGGTCTCCCAAGGATTTACCCCGGCCAATTTGCCGCGGGGAAAATGCTGTCGATTTTTTCGAGGTCTTCCTGGGTTAGTCCAACGTCGATCGCAGCCGCGTTTTCTTTGACTTGTTCCGGCTTGGTTGCGCCGATGATCACGCTCGACACCGCATCGCGATGCAAAAGCCACGCGAGCGCGAGCTGGGCCAGCGAAATCCTGTGTTTCTCCGCAATCGGGCGGAGCTGATCGACCTTGTGCGGGAGGTCGGTGGTGAGATCGGGGAAAAAGCCGCTCATCTTCGCATCCGCCCCGCGCGTGCCGGCGGGTTTTTTGCCGCCCGAGTATTTGCCGGTCAATACGCCTTGCTTGAGCGGGCTCCAGATCACCATGCCCATCCCTTCCTGCAGGCACGCGCTCTGTACGCCGTTGGTCTCCAGCCGCCGCGCCGCGATGCTGTATTCCGGCTGGTTGGAGACTGGCGGGCACGCGCCGAGCGTGCGCGCGATTTCGCAGGCGTTCTTGATCTGCAGCGCCGGCCACTCGCTGACGCCCCAATAGGTGATCTTGCCCTGGCGGATGAGATCGTCCATCGCGCGGACGACCTCGAAGACCGGAACTTCCGAGTCGTAGCGGTGGCATTGATAGAGATCGATGTAGTCGGTTTGCAGCCGCCTCAGCGACGCTTCAACGCCGCGCGTAATGTTCTTTCGCGACAAGCCGCGATCGTTGACGTTGTCGCTCATCGGGAAAAAGACCTTGGTCGCGAGGACCAGATCATCCCGGCGGAACTGCTTGAGCTCCTTGCCCCAGAATTCCTCCGCGCCGCCGCGGTTGTAGACGTTTGCAGTGTCGAAGAAGTTGATGCCGAGGTCGAAGGCGGCCTTCGTACACGCCGCCGCACGCTCGTTTTCGATGCCGAAGCTGTGCGTAAGCCAATTGCCCAGCGAGACTTCCGACACTTTGACGCCTGCGGTGCCGAGACGACGATATTTCATGCTCTGAGCTCCTGCGGGCCAAACCCGCATTGTGCGGTGATTGTCATTCTTCAGTTGGCGTACGATAGCCGACGTATCAGGGGCTTCCACCCTGTAGGATGCGGGCGTGGACGAAACTGAAAATGCCATCGGGGCATCAATGCAGACGGTTGAAGATAGATTGTTTGTATTAAAGTTATTGGACGTTGTAATGCCAGGTTGTGGAAAATTGTTGACGAAATTCGTCCGATACACCATATTATCAGGTGAATAGCAGCCGGGTGAATAGACCTCCAGAGGGCTTTTACCGCGATGCGTCATGACCAAACCCCATGCGGCCACAATGTACCCACGGCCGACGATCGTCATGACCCTGTGTCGACACGCGACACGATTTGACGCGGTGCAGTCCTGCAGGGGACGACGGAAAGAGGGACCCGCACGATGACGCAGAACCATTACCGATCACGCTGGATTGCCGGGCTCGCCGACCAATTGCTGCGCGGCCCCAAACGATTCCGCCTCCAGCAATTGTTGAATATCGAGTTTTTGCTCAGCGTTGTTCGCGTGGGCAAGCAATATCCGACGGACTTTGTGCAGAACGCACTCACCGGTCGACGGCCTACCGCCACGCCGCGCGATGTCGAAGCCGACGGGCTTTTGTCCGGTGCCGCGCTGCGCGAAGACTTGGCGCTGCTCGCAGATGAACTGAGCGACAATGCCTCGCTCAGCCCGACGGCCTACATTGGAACGCTTTTCACCGTCGAAGAACTCGCGGAACGCTTTGACGTCAGCACGAAGACGATCTTCCGCTGGCGCCGCCGCGGTCTCGTCGGCTGGAAATTCCGCGCCGATGATCATCGCACGCGGGTCTATTTCGCGGATCGCTGTGTTCGGCGTTTTGTCGCGGAAAACACGAAGCTTGTCAGCCGCGGCTCGAGTTTCTCGCAGCTCACTGCCAAAGAGCGCGAAGCAGTCATCAAGCGCGCGGAAAAACTGGTTGGCGGCGAAACCCGTACCGCGAATGCGGTCGCGAAACAAATCGCCGACGAAACCGGCCGCGCGGTCGAAACAATTCGGCTGATTCTCAAAGCGTACGACGAGGCGCACCCCGGCGCCGGCGTCTTCAACCGTGAATTGCAGACGGTCGCACCGGACGATAAACGGCTCGCGATCTGGAGCGCGTATCACGACGGCGCAACCATTGACGAACTGGTGGCCCGCTTTGAAAAGCCGGCAAAGTTCATTTATCGCGCGATCACGCAGATGCGCGCGGTCGAAAAACTTCGCGATCCGATCGACTTTATCCCAAGTGAAGAGTTCGCGCGCTCAGACGCAAATGACATGATCATGAGCGATGAGCACACGGCAGCGCCCTACCGAACCGACAATGGGAAACCGAGCCCCAGCCCGGCGAACC
Source organism: Phycisphaerae bacterium (assembly GCA_050245935.1). GTDB lineage: Bacteria > Planctomycetota > Phycisphaerae > UBA1845 > Fen-1342 > JALHOX01. The sequence continues at coordinate 2,782 of JBFWWY010000302.1, forward strand.
TGCCCCCGTATCTGCAGCAGTTATTCCGTCTGCCCTTGCTATCGGCCGAGGGCGAACGCGCGCTTTTCCGCAAGATGAATTTCCTGCGGTACAAAGCCGAGCAGCTTCGCGCGTCGCTCAATTCTGACAAAGCCACCGCGGCCCAGCTCGACCAGATCGACGCGTATCTCGAAGATGCCGACCGTGTGAAGAATCAGATTACGCGGGCGAATCTGCGGCTGGTGGTGAGCATTGCCAAGCGCCACATCACGGCGAACACGGACTTCTTCGAAATCATCAGCGACGGCAATATTTCGCTGATGCGCGCGGTCGACAAGTTCGACTATTCGCGCGGCTTCAAGTTCAGCACGTACGCCTCCTGGGCGATCATCAAGAATTTCGCGCGCAGCGTGCCCGAAGAACGGACGCACAAGGATCGCTACCAGACAGGCCGCGACGAGTTCCTCGAATCGATCTCGATGCCGCAGTTTGCCGAGCACGAGGACGAGCAGCGCAGCGCCGCCCGTACGGCGCTGGAGAAAATGTTCAATTCGCTCGACGAACGCGATCGCGAAATCTTGCGCCGCCGCTTCGGTATCGACAATCACGGCGACCCTGAAACGCTCGAGCAGATCGGCAACCGCCTCGGCGTATCGAAAGAGCGCGTGCGTCAACTCGAATCGCGGGCGATGAACCGACTGCGGGAAGAATTCAGCGTTGACGTCGAATCGTTTTTCGCAAATTAGTGAAGAGACGAACATCGCAAAGAACCGCACCCATCACGGCCTCGTCGGGCCGTGTTTTGGTATAGGCGTCAGCCGTCCCGCGAAAGCACATTGCTGCCGTCAATTCCCTTCCAATTCCTCTGCAATCGCTTCCGCCTTACGGAAATCGTCTTCGCTGAAGAACACGAATTTGCAGTTCTCCACAATGTTCTCCGGCCGCGACAGCGCTTCACAAACGGTACGCAACGCGATATGTGTCGCTTCTTCAAATGGATAGCCGTACACGCCGGTACTGATCGCGGGAAACGCGATGGAACGCAGCGACCATTCCCACGCGAGTTGCATGCTTGTTGCATAGCAGGATGCCAGCAATCGCGCTTCGTCACTCCCGCCGCCGCGGTACACAGGCCCGACGGCGTGGATCACAAACTTGGCCGGCGCTTCAAAGCCCGGCGTAATCTTCGCAGAGCCGGTTTCGCAGCCGCCGAGTGCTGCGCATGCCTCCAGCAATCGCGGTCCGGCGGCACGATGAATCGCGCCGTCAACCCCGCCGCCGCCCACTAAGGCCGCATTTGCCGCATTCACGATCGCATCGATCGCGAGTGCGGTAATGTCTCCGCGCATGATTTCGATCCGGCTCCAAACGCTGTGATCCGGCATGTGTCCTTCTCCCCAAAGTGTCGTGCTGACGAGACGCAGCAAGGCAGCACAAAGAATTCAGGGAAATGTAACTCAATTTTGGGCGTCTCATCCTATTTTTGGCTCTGCCATTGAATAGATGCCCGAACTGATTCGTCAGTATCTCGTCAGTCTGGGTACAATCTCGATGACCAGTTTTTCAGCATTCACCGCCCCGACAGGAGGGTAAAACGTATGAATTCACGATCCAAAAGGCTTTGCGGCACTGTCGCAATGGTGTTCCTCGCGACAACTTCGCTGGCCCAAGAACCGAACACGGATGACTGGTCATCGCGCCCACCGACCGATAACGAGCTGATCGCCGGACTCCGCGAATATCCGCTTGAGATTGTTCGCGCACTGATGGCGGTTTCGAATCAATCCGATTTGATCGCGCGCGTCGTCGGTAATGAACAATATCTGGAGAATCCGGAGGCCATTACGCCGCGACCGGACAATTCCACACTTGATGCTCTCAAAACGCTTGTGCGCGTGCCGGACGTACTGTCCGTCGCTGCGGCACATAAGGAACCACTGCAAAGAATGGGCACGCTCTACCGAAGTGCTCCTCAGCAGTGGGAAAAGCGCCTTTCGAATTTCCGCTTGTCCTATCGGGCGCAGCAGCTTGAAGCGATTCGCGCCTGGGAAACGGCACTCCGCAGCGATCCGGTCGCACTCGGCCAATATCGCGATGTTCTGACGGCATACTGCCAGCAGCAACAGAAGGACTTCCCCGGTTTCCCCGTCGCGACCGTGACCCAGCGCGAGTATTACTATGCGTGTCCGCCGAGCGAAATTCTCTTTGAATATCTCGATCAGAATCGTCCGCCCGAAGCGCT
>JBFWWY010000303.1:0-4990 GCA_050245935.1 Phycisphaerae bacterium
CTCTCATTTTAATCCGCTTTCCCGCTGTACGGCACTCGACAAGATCGTCGTTGTTGGCGACGAGCCGCTCGAGCCGCTCCCAAAATTTGTTTACAACTGCCCACCGAAGTGGCTCCAGCGACTGATCTCTCGCCCGTTCGCCCGGCTGGTGTGGACGTGGCGCGTCACCGGCAAACATGATGCCGGTTTGCTCATGGGCTACCATATTATGCCCAACTCGCTGATTTGCCTTTTCGTCGCTGCTCTGCGCAATCGAAAAGCGATCTACCAGATGACGGGCGGCCCCACGCAGATCATCGGCGGCGGCTACAACGGCGAAAACTCCATTCTCCGCAGACTTGGCAGGCCGTCCGCACGCCGACAACGCTGGATGATCCGCACCGCAAAGGCTTTCGACGCGATCATTGTCCGCGGCAACCGCGCGCTCGACTATGTGAACGAACATGAACTTTCGGAATTCTGCCGGATCATTCCCGGCGGGGCCGACGTCCAGGCATTCTCTGACATTCCCCCGCCGGAAGAACGCGAATTCGACCTCATCGTCGTTGGTCGGCTCGTTCCCGTGAAACGTGTGGATCGCGCGATTCGGATCTTTGCCGCACTCGCGAAACCGAACACTCACTTCAAAATGCTGATTGTCGGAGACGGTCCGCTCCGGACCGAGCTCGAGGCACTTGCTGAATCGCATGGTGTGCGCGCGCGTATCAGTTTTGTCGGCCAGCGTCACGATGTCGAGTCTCAATTGATCCGGGCGCGCTTATTCTTGCTGACCTCCGAAATCGAAGGGCTCTCCATCGCCATGATCGAAGCGATGGCAGCCGGACTTCCTCCCATGGTCCCGAAGATTGGCGATCTCGCGTATCTGTTGATCGATGAGCAGACCGGTGTGTTTATCAATCCCGATGACCCTGAAGACGCAGCCCGGCGCATCGCTTCCATTCTGACCGATCCTGCTCGCCTCGCGATGCTCGGCAACGCGGCGCGCCAGATTGCATTTCAACGCTGCGATTACGGATCCATCGCGAATGACTGGGATAAGATTTTCACCGCGTTACAGGCCGTACGCGCGCCGCACCCGCCCAAAAAGGTGCGCGCTGCGCTGTCGCGAAAGAATATGTGGGAGCGCGCACCTGAGTGGGTCCGAAAGTGCGCGGGAATCGTTCTCACGCGTATTCCCACCGATCAGCTGCTCGGCAGACGATTTCAGAAGGAACTCGCACTCGCGCGCAGCGCCGAGCAGTGGACGTGCCAGCAGGTCCGCGAGCATCAGACACGCGCGCTGCAATCAATCTGTTCCCTCGCAGCGGAGAAAAGCGCCTTCTACCGGGAGTTGTTCGCACAATTCGCATTCGATCCTGCGCAGCTGAAACGGCCCGAAGACATTCAGAAGCTGCCGATCATCGACAAAGAGACTCTGCGAGAGAATCTGAATGACATGACAACCAAGTCGCCTGTCAATCCCGGTGTGGACAAAATCAGCACCGGCGGTTCAAGCGGCGAACCACTTTCGTTCTACATCGGCAGCAACAGGTCCGCGATCGAGTTTGCCTGCCTCGTTCGGCTTTGGGAACGCGCGGGATTTCGGCTTGGGATGCCCACCGCCGTCTTCCGCGGCGAGGTCGTCGTGAAAAATCCTGAAGGAATGTATGCCCGATACGATCCGGTTCTCCATCGGCATTACTTCAGCAATTTCCATATGACCGATGATGACATGCACCGCTATCTCAGCGCTGTCGTTCGCCTTAAACACTGCGGACTGTTGGTATATCCGTCATCGGCCTATGCGCTCGCACGGTTCATTGAACGCGGCGGCCACAAGCGGCTGACCAACGTTGCGTTCGTCCTCGCTGGCTCGGAGATGACCTATCCCGGCCAGCGCCAAATGATCGAATCCGCCTTTAACGCGCGATATTTTTCCTGGTACGGGCATTCAGAAAAGCTGGTGTTGGCCGGCGAGTGTGAGCATACGACCGATTATCATGTTCTGCCGACGTATGGCTATTGCGAGCTGATCGACGATGAAGGAAACCCTGTGACCGAGCCTGGGCAGCAAGGCGAAATCGTGGGAACCGGGTTCATCAACCGGGTCGTACCGTTTCTGCGCTACCGAACCGGCGACTGGGCAACCTACGTCGGCAATGAATGCGAGAAATGCGGACGCAAATCGCTTATTTTTCGCGATGTCGTGGGACACCGGGTCCAAGAGCAGCTTGTCTTATCGGATGGAAGTGCCGTCCCATGGGTTGCGTTGAATATGCACGATGATACGTTTGACAATGTCCGGCAGTTTCAGTTCTATCAGGACACCCCCGGGCGCTGCGTCCTGAAAATCGTTACAGAGGCCAGTTTCCGCGAAGAAAATGCCGCGCGAATTTTGCGCAATCTCGACCGCAAACTTGACGGCCGAATGGAGGTCACGATCAATCGTGTCGAAGAAATACCGCTGACGCGCAACGGGAAGACAATCTACGTCGATCAGAAAATCAAGGCCAGCAACCCTGAGCCGAGAGAGGGTGTACTGTCGTGAAGCAGATTGTCCAGAATTACAGCGACGGGGAACTCCGCATCGAAGACGTTCCCGCGCCAATCTGCCGGTCCGGCGGCGTGCTCGTCCGCACGGCCTACTCGCTGGTCAGCAGCGGCACGGAGCGCATGAAGGTCTCCCAGGCGCGAATGAGCCTGATCCAGAAAGCCAAGGCGCGCCCGGATAAAGTAAAACAAGTTATTCAGACGGTCCGGCAGACCGGCATCGTCGAAACGTACAAAAAAGTACGCGAGCGACTCGAAGCGCTCACACCACTTGGCTATAGCCTTGCGGGTCACGTCCAGGAAATCGGCGGAGGGCTCGATGAATTCGAAATCGGCCAGCCGGTCGCTTGCGCCGGCGAGGGCATCGCCTGCCACGCCGAATACGTCTTCGTGCCGCGCAATCTCTGCGCCCCGATCCCTGCAGGCGTCAGCCTCGAAGACGCCGCGTTCTCAACTGTGGGCGCGATCGCGATGCAAGGCGTGCGCCAGGCCGGCGTGACCGTTGGTGATCGCGTCGCCGTCATCGGGCTCGGTCTCGTCGGCTTGCTTGGCGTGCAAATTCTGAAGGCCGCCGGGTGCTACGTGATCGGCATCGACGTCGATCCGGACAAAGTTGCACTCGCGCGAGTTTGCGGTGCCGACCTCGCAATTACGCGCACCGATCCCGCAATCGAGGATACGATTGCGCAGGCCACTGGCGGTTTCGGTGCGGATGTCGCGTATATCGCCGCGAGCGCGAATACCAGCGATCCAATGGACCTCGCCGGCGAAATTCTCCGTGATCGCGGCACCGTCGCAGTCGTGGGCATGATTCAGGTCAACGCCGACTGGCGCGTGTATTACCAGAAGGAACTGTCGATCGTGCTGTCCCGGTCATACGGGCCCGGCCGCTACGATCGTAACTACGAATTCAAAGGCATCGATTACCCCGTCGGCTACGTCCGCTGGACGCAGCAGCGCAATCTCGCGGAGTTTCTTCGTCTGATTCAAACCGGCGCGGTGCGCCCGACGATTCTCAAGCCGCGCACGTTCCCGCTCGATCAGGCTCCCGCCGCGTACGACATGCTGAACAAAGGCGGAGCGTCGGCACCGATCGCGTTCCTCTTCAAATATCCCGACAACGACACGGTTCCTGCGCGAGCCATCGACTTCACGCAAAAGCAAGGCAGCGCAGCGAAAAAAGATCGCGTCGGCATCGGTATGATCGGTGCGGGCAACTTTTCCACCGGCACGCTCATCCCGGCACTCAAGCGCTGCCCGAATGCTTCGCTTGTCGCGCTCTGCTCGGCCGGCGGACTCTCGGCCCGCAGCGCCGGCGACCGTCACGGCTTCGAATACTGCGCCAGCGATTTCGAACAGGTTCTCGCGGACGATCGCATTGATGCTGTCGTCATCGCCACGCGCCACGACACGCACGCGCGCTTCAGCGCTGAGGCACTCAAGGCCGGCAAGCACGTCTTTGTCGAAAAGCCCCTCGCGTTGACGGACGAACAGCTCGACAGCCTGGTCGCCGTCGCGCGGACATCCGATCGCATTCTCATGCCCGGCTTCAACCGGCGTTTCAGTTCGCTCAGCAAAGCGGTGCGCGACGTCTTTGCCGATCGCAAAGGACCGGTCGAGATCAATTGCCGCGTGAATGCCGGCGAATTGAAATCCGACTCGTGGTATCAGGACGCCGACGAAGGCGGCTGGCGCATCGTCAGCGAGGGCTGCCACTGGGTCGATCTCATTCAATACCTCGCCGGTAGCCCCGTCGAGCGCGTCTATGCCGAAATGGTCGGTGGCGGGACACCCGGCCATCAGAACGACAATATCGTTGTAACGATGCGTCTCGCCGACGGCTCCATCGCTACGCTCATGTACGTTGCCAACGGAGATTCCAGTTACGAAAAGGAACGCATCGAAGTCTTCGGCCGCGGGTGCGTCGGCACAATCGAAAACTGGCGACGCGCGATCATCAGTCGCCACGGTAAGCGAACGATCGTCAAGCCGACCATCACCGGCAAAGGCCACGCCGAAGAAATGATCGCTTTCGTTCACGCGATGACGAAGGGTGAGCCAAGCCCGATCCCGCTCGACTCGGCAGTGACAACCACGTTGGCAACCTTTGCCGCGACCGAGTCTGCGGTTTCTCAAAAGGCAATTGAGTTGGAGAATCGAAGGATTCCAGAATCGGACAAGCCCGCCGGCGGAACACGCGAGCGCGTCACCGCCAATGCAACACGAGTCGCCGGCGTATGATTCGACTTTCACTTTTGTGGCTTTTCATTGCCGCGATCTGCATCACCACGTGGCGCGATCGCTTTCTGGCCCTCTGCGGCCTCATCCTGCTGAGTGTGCTGAGTCAGCATCCGGACATGCCCACAAACATTATGGGCATTCCCGGTCTGAATCCCTGGAATATCTGCTTCTTCGTGATTGTGCTTTCCTGGTTTACGCAATCACATGTGCAACTTCCCGC
>JBFWWY010000304.1:0-4967 GCA_050245935.1 Phycisphaerae bacterium
CCTGCCACAAACCACAGGCCCGTAACGAATACGACCACGGACCCGCCGAACTCGAAGTCCTCAGAGTCTAGTGGGACTGCGCGCCGGCGACCGTACGGGATGTCCTGCAGCGGCTCCACGAGCGCGGCCGCGACCTCGCGTACACGACCGTGCAGACGTTTCTGACGCGACTCGAACAGAAGGAATTCGTCCGCAGCGATAAATCCGGCATGGCCTACGTGTACCGCACAAAGGTCAGCCGCGAAAACATCACGCGGTCGCGGCTCAAGAGCCTGCTGGAGCAACTGTACGACGGCGCGGCGGGCGCGCTGGTGCTGCAACTCGTGAAGAACGAGTCGCTCACCCGCGACGAGGTCCGCGAGCTTCACGATCTGATCGAAGATCTCGATCAACCGGGTACGAAGAAATCGAAGCGCGGCGGCGAACCGCGGCGCAAATAAACGCACCGGAGCCGGTTCGGATACCTCGGGGGGCCGAATCTGTTCGCAGCACGATTGGTGTGGCACGATGGAATGGCTGGAAGGAATGCTCGCGTTCGCCTGGCGGCCCGCACTCGCGGTCATCCCGATCGCGCTGATCGTCGCCGCGATTTGCCGGCTGATTCCCCACCGCCCGGCGACACGGCACGGATTGTGGCTCACGGTCCTGTGCTGGTTTGTGGTGTCAGGCTTCCTGCCGACGCTTCGCATGCCGGCTTCGCAAGCGCCAGGTGACGAGCGCGAGCTGGCGACTGCGGCGGAGGTCGAAATTGTTACCGACGATGCCGTTACAGATATCGAAGCGCGCGATGACGACAAAGCGGACATCCCGGCCCCCCGCTTGGCGCGGGGGGTTCTGATGGAGGACGATTCGAAACCTCGCGCTGCGCGGGGTATTCGAACGGCGGAGTCGCCGGACGCTTCTATGGTTGCCGCGCGGGATTCTGTAGATGCGATCACGCGAGTCAGCCACCCTCGAACCTTCGAATCCTCGACCCCTCGCGCCCTACCTTCGCGCGACGCGATTGAGGACCTAGCAGTCGAAAAACTCTCGGCGCCCGCACAAAGCGGCATCCCCGTATTCGTATATCAGGGAATCGAACCTCAGCCATCAGCCCCGTCGGAGCCGGCTTCCATCCCAAGGCGATCGCGTGACTTCTCGCCGGGTTCACCGGTTGCCTTAACTTTGCCAAAGGCTCCGGCGGCGGCTGAAATTTTTGCACATCCGCTGGTTCGTCCGGCACTCAGCGCGAGCGAAATTGCGTCGCCTGATTCGCTTGACGGAATTCTGCCGTCGTCGCAACTGGAAAGTGAACGCACATCGCTGATGAACAATGAAGTGGAGTGGCTCGCGTTGCGCGATGCAGGGGAACATAGCCGCCGCATTGATCAAACGACCGTCGCGCCCCCCGACGCCACGCCGGAGGATCGCTCCACGACATCGGTTGAAAGTCCGTTAATGTCCTCACGACTCAATCGCGTGACAGCGGCGTTATTCAATTTGCGCGATGCAGCGGCACAGATTCCGCTGTTACCCGTCGAGATTTGGCTTGCGGGCGTCGCACTCGTCGCGTTCACGGTCAGCACGCGCCTCGCCGCAGGTCGGCGGCTCATGAGCAAATCATGGGAAGCGCCGGCGAATGTAATGGCAGTCGTGAACGACGTCGCGCGGCAACTCAACATCACTGCCCCGGCCACGGTCATGATTGATCGCGACGTGTCTCCGATGATCTGGTGCGGAAACAAATTCCGGTTGGTGCTGCCGTCCCGGCTGTGGGACGAATTGGACGATGCCGGTCGACGTGCAGTCGTCTGCCACGAGTTGGCACATTTGCGTCGGCGCGATCACTGGGTGCGACGTCTGGAGTTGGCGGTAACCGCCGTTTTTTGGTGGCACCCCGTTCTCTGGTATGTGCGACATCGGTTAGACGAGGAAGCCGATCTGAGCTGCGACGCGTGGGTGTCGTATCTGCTGCCGCAGCAGCGCCGCGCGTATGCACAAGCATTGATACAAACCCGTGAATATGTCAGTCAGCGTGCGCCGTCGGGCCTGGGGATCGGGCTGACGAGCGCGCACGCCAAACGAATCGCAAGGAGAATTCACATGATCATGACAAATCAGAAGCAGCCGGGTTTCCCCGTGATGGGAATGCTGCTGGCGGCGTCCGTGATGGTCGCAGGCTGGGTATCGTTGCCGAGCGAGGCGTGTCCGCCGGAAAAGAAGGAAAAGTGTGTTCCGGCACCGGAAGAGCCTACGCCGGATCCCGACGGCAGTCTGTTCGGAAACAACCACGGTGCGCCCATTCCAGATTCGGTATTCGGACTCTTGAGCCCCGACGTGGATGACGAATCGGACGACAGCGCGGACGAAGAGGACCGCGCTGCCGAAATGGCTGAGTTGGAAGAAGAAATGGCCAAGCTCGCGCGAGAAATGGATGAACTCCGCGCACAGATGCGCCCGAGGATGCGCGCGGGTCGCGGTGCTGCGAATGCGCCGCGGCTTCGCAATCCCGCAGCCTTGCGCGCCCCGCGTACACCGCGCGCTGCGCGTCATCCCCACCCCGCTCCACATGTACAGGGCGTACCAGCGGTTCCCAGTGTACCGCGCGTCCAGGTATTTTCGGGGAGCGCCGCGACACCATTACCGCCGACGACGCCGACCGCACCGCGTATCGCGGGATTCGGCGGCAGCTCAGGCAATGCGAAAATCTCCAAGCGTTACGAAATGCCGCAGGAAAAGCTTGAAAAATTCACGAAGCTGATGGTCCTGGAAGATGTCCCCGTTCTTGTTCGACCGTTGGAGAACGCGATCGAAGTGCAGGCAACGGAAGCGGAACATGCGGTGGTCGGCGCATTCATCGACATGATTCGCGACGGCTGGGAGGACAAGCGCTACACATTGCCGGAAGAAAAGCAAAGTGCCATGTGGGACTTGATGGCGCTCGGCAGCGTTCCCATTCGCGTGAGCGGTGGAAGCGGCGGGATCAGCGTTCAGGCCACCGCATCGCAACACGCCATTTTCCGCGCATTCTGTGAACTGATTCATCCGACTGCCGATCATGATGCGGCGATGAATGACGTGCTCCGCAAGCGGATGGGCGCGGGATTCCCCGCCATGCCCGAACTGGCACGGTTGCGCTTCGGTCAGAATCTTGATGAGCTGGAGGGCGCGCGGGAATTGCTGAAATCCGCCACTGCCCAGGCGCAGGGCAAGTCGCGCGTGCTCCGCGATCATCAGCGACAAATGCGTCAGCAGGCCCGCGAACTTGAGCGACAGGCAAGGCAGCACGAACGTCAGGCCGAAGAATTGCAGCGGCGCGGCGAGCAACGGCAGCGGGAACTGGAAGCGGAAATGCGTCGCATGGAGGAAGAAATGCGCAAGGCCGAAGAGGCGCATCAGGAGGCCGGTGACGCGCAAGACGAAGATGGTCTTGCTGCCAAGACCGAAGCAATCCATGAAAAGCATCGCGCGGAGCTTGACGCCCATGCCGCGGACGTCGAGGCAAAAATGCGCGAAGTGGAACATCAACTGCATCAGTTCAATGTGCAGGCTGAAGCGCTGATGCGCGCTGCCGAGTCGATCGAGCACAATGCGGATAGCGTCGAAGGCCGGAGCGAGCAGATCCGAAATCGTGTGGAGCAATTGCGCGAAGTGCTTCAGAATCTGGATCGCATCAGTGCGGAATCCAAGGCTTTTCAGGAAGCTTGGGAGGTCGTAGAAGCGGTTGGCGGCAATGCGGCCGTCCTGTCCCCCGTGTTGGCTGGGTATTTTTCTTCCCCGGGACCGGACGCAACGATGTATCAGGCGGCATTGGATTGGAACTCGCACGCCAAGATTGCTGAGTTGCAGGCGAAGTACGCCAAAGATCTTCGTGCCGACACGAACTGGAACCAGTTCGTTCTGCCGAAAGTGCCGTTCTGGACGAGCCCAGAACCCGATGCGGAACCAAGCGAAGATTCTGTCTCGGAAACGGTGTCCACCACCGCAGACTAAGCGAACAGCAAGCCGCCGCGCGGCACCCATACGTGCCGCGCGACGTCGGCTCAGTATCCATCTGCTGGAACGGCTTCGTGCCCGATCGTGCGCAAAATACATCCGCTCAAGAAAGCTGCAAACGCAATGCCCGCCCCCCGCTTTACTCACGAAGTGTTGCTTGCAATCCTCGCCTGGCTGACCGGAATCTGTTTTCACGACGCTGCCAGCGGGCAGGACACCGGCGAACCGGACGCCGCAGATCGCGCCTATCGCGCCGCGGTAAGTTACCTTCATCGTGAACTGAACGATCTTGCGATCGAAGAATATCGTAAGTTTCTCGAAGTTGCCGACGCGGGACACCCGCAGCGACCGGACGCACGATACGGACTCGCAATTGCCGCTTCCCGCGCGGAAAATCTGGACTTGGCGATTGCTTCACTGCATGAATTGAATTCGATCAATGACTATCCACGGGCCGTCGAAGCCCGCGTTTTGCTGGGACAGTGTCTGCTGAAGACCAGGCAGTACCGCGAAGCCGCCACGGCGTTCGCTTCGGCGTCTGAACTCTCCAAGAAGCATCCGCTGCTCGAGTCGGCCGGCGCGTTGAGTATTGAAGCCGTTTATCTCGGGGGAGAATACGAAAAAGTTGCCGAAGACGGCATCGTTTACCTCAAGAAATATCCGGAATCACGGAATCAACCGCGCGTGGCGTATTTTGTCGCCGACGCGCTGCTCCGTCTGAATAAGCCGGAGGATGCGATCAAAGTTGCCAAGCGGGTGTTGGTCTCGGATGGTGATCATCCGCTCGCGAACGCAGCGCAGCTCGTCATGGCACGCGCCTATCGGCTTCGCAAGGATTATCGCCAGGCGGCGGACGCCTACGAGGCCCTCGCGGCGCGCGACATCGGTGCATTGCGTGAAGATGTGCTTTATGAATTGGCCCTGGTGTTTGCGGCACAAGACGAAGTTGAAAAGGCCGCCGGGACGCTTGATGAGCTGATCGGGAAAGTTCC
>JBFWWY010000305.1:0-4957 GCA_050245935.1 Phycisphaerae bacterium
GACTCGATTACGTGATGGACAATGTAAAACGACACGGCATTAACTGGGCGCGGAAAAACAGCCTGTGGCCGATGCCGTTTGCCACCGCCTGCTGCGGTATCGAGCTGATGGCGACGGCTGCGAGCCGCTATGACATTTCGCGTTTCGGCGCGGAGGCGATGCGGTTCAGTCCGCGTCAGTGCGATCTGCTGATCTGTGCGGGGCGCGTGGTGATGAAAATGCTGCCCGTTCTGCAGAAAATGTATCTGCAGATGACGGAGCCGAAGTGGGTGATTTCGATGGGGGCGTGTGCTTCCACCGGCGGTGTATTCGATACATATTGCGTGGTGCAGGGCATCGATCAGTTTGTGCCGGTTGATGTGTACGTGCCGGGCTGCCCGCCTCGTCCGGAGACGCTGCTGGAAGGGTTCATGGCGATCCAGCGAATCGTGACGGAGCACGGCGTTGTGGCGAGTCACGAGCGGAAAGGGCTGGGCATGATCGTGCAGCCGCCGCAACCGACGGTGCAACTCGGGCCGGGATTCGGCGAGCGGCCGGAGAATAATTAGGGACGTGGATCGGGAAGGCGCGGGGTGCCGAGCCGTGCACGAATCATGCCTTCGTGTCCCGTTGCTGGTTCCCAATGTCGTACTGCTTTCTGATCCCGACCTTTTCGGGACGGCGCTGATCGGCTTTGAGAAGTGTAAAAGTTAACTGAGAACGGAAGAGTTTCCGGAGCAAGAAACGACGATGGCGGTACCCGAAGCACTTGAAGCATTGAAACGTGAATTCGCTGGGATTGAGTTCGCAGCGCGGCCGTTGTGCACGTATGTGGACGGCCGCGATTCCGGGCAGGTGTGCATCACAATACCGGCGGACAGATTGCTCGAAGTCGCAGGGTTTTTGCGTGACGATGACGCGTGTCTGTTCGATTTCCTGTCAGACGTGACGTGTGTTGATTATCTCGGCTTTCCCGATGCGGAGGACCGCTTCGGCGTGACGTACAACCTTTGCAGCACGAAGCACAATCATCGGCTGTTCGCGAAAGTATTCGTGAATGATCCGAAGCCCTCGCTGCCGAGCGTCACCAGTATCTGGAAAGGCGCGGAATGGACCGAGCGCGAGGTTTACGACATGTTCGGCGTGACGTTTACCGGGCACCCGGACTTGCGACGCATTCTGATGCCGGTGAATTTCAAGGATTATCCGCTGCGCAAGGATTATCCGCTTCGCGGCAAAGGCGAGCGCGAGGCGTTTGACGTGCTGACGAAGGACAGTGCGTAGGATTGAATGACGAATGACGAATGACGAATGAGAAATTCAATCCGCCGTGTTGGACGATTGAACCCTGTACCCCGAACTCTGAAATCCATCTATGCCAATTTCCTACGATGTAAAACCGAAGCGGCTGATTCATGAGGAAGGCGACGGCGATCGCTGGACGCTGAACTTCGGTCCGCAGAATCCCGCGACACACACGACGCTGCGACTTGTTCTCGAACTGGACGGCGAGCGCATTATCGGCTGCACGCCGGACATCGGGTTTCTCCACAGCGGTTTCGAAAAACTCGGCGAGCATCTGAATTACAACCAATATGTGGTTGTGACCGATCGGATGAACTATATCTCGCCAATCGCGAACAACATCGCGTGGCACCACGCGTGCGAGAAGCTTTTCGGCATCGAGATCACGCCGCGTTGCAAGGCGATTCGTACGATTTGTGCGGAACTGGCGCGAATTCAGGATCACCTGTTGTGTGTTGCGGCGGCAGCGATGGACATGGGCGCACTGACCGCGTTTTTCTACGGGTTCAACGAGCGCGAGATCATTTACGATCTGATGGAAGAAATCTGCGGCGCGCGGTTCACGGTGAGCTATACGCGCGTCGGCGGGCTGATGCAGGATGTCCCGCCGGGCTGGACGGACAAGGTGCTGCGGTTCGTGCGCGAGCGCGTCCCGGCGGCGGTTGGCGATCTTGAGGGCCTCTGCCTGCGTAATCGCATTTTTGTCGAGCGGGCGCGCGGGATCGGCGTGATTTCTCACGATGATGCGATCAACTGGTCGTTGACCGGGCCGATCGCACGGGCATCGGGCGTGCGTCGGGACGTGCGCAAGGATGAGCCGTACCTCTGTTATGCGGACAACTGGGACGGCAAGGGTACGTCCGCGGTCGACTTCAAGGTTCCGGTCGGGCAGGAAGGCGACTCCTACGCGCGGTTTCAGGTTCGCATGGAGGAGATGCGGCAGGCGTGTCACATTATCGAGCAAGTGATCGCGATGATGCCGGAAGGTCCGATCAACGTCATGCCGACCGAAAAGGCAACGCTGCCGGACAAGCGCGAGATTTATTTCTCCATCGAAGGTTTGATCCACCACTTTGAAAAGGTCATGACCAACCGCGGTCTGGAGCCGCCGATCGGCGAGGCGTATGGTGCGAACGAGACGGCGACAGGAGAGCTCGGGTTTTACCTCGTCAGCGACGGGGGCAATGCGGCGTATCGCGCGCGGTGTCGACCGCCGAGCTTCATCAATTATCAGATTTTTCCGCATATCATGTGCGGACATCAGATCAGCGATATCGTGGCGGTATTGGGGAGTATGCACGTGATTGCTGCGGAGCTGGATCGGTAACGATGTCGACGATTGAAATCAGCAAATTGGTTCCGAGTTTCGTGAAGGCGTTTGCAAGCGTGGAGCGAGTTGAACGACAGTTGCAAAGAGTCACATCGGCACTGGACCAGGCGGAAGTTTGTTACGCGGTCATCGGTGGACATGCAGTCGCTGCTTGGGTCGCAACGATTGATGAGAGTCGCATCCGCAATACAAAGGACGTAGATATTTTGCTTCGCCGGGAAGACCTGGATGCGGCGGGCCGGGCGGTAATGCTGGCCAATTTCGAACCTACCTTTGTTGGAAGCCTTCCGGTGTTTCTGGAAGCTGACGACCCACGCCCGAGTCGCGGGGTTCATGTGTTGATCGCGAACGAAAAGGTGCATGCAGATGAGCCGCGGGTCGCGCCCGATCCCGCGAACGCAGTCCGCTCTGAGCGCGGATATCCAGTCGTGGATCTCCAGACATTGGTAAGGATGAAACTGGATGCCTTCCGATTGCATGATCAGGTACATCTGGAAGATTTATTTGGAGCGGGGCTGATCACCGCAGAACTCACCACGCATTTGGAACCGGACCAATTGGAACGTTTGCGGCAGGTATGCGATCGATGGCGACCAGAACCGTGGGACGCGCCGAAGTTCACTTTTTAGAGTGCGAAGAGGCGACCAATGACACCATGTCATTTCGCTGAACAAGATTGGATTTACCGATGAGCTGGCAAACAATCGACCGAAAGACGCTGCCCGAGGACCAGATGGGGCCGGGGTTGCGCGACGCGACGAAAGAGAAGATTCGTTCGTTTTTTCCGCGTTACCCGAGCAAGCGGGCGGTGATGCTGCCGGCGTTGCATATCGCGCAGGATGAACTGGGCTACGTTTCCCCGCGCGCGATGAAAGAGATTGCCGAGATCCTGGAGTTGCCGCCCGCGTCGGTAATGGACGTCGTGTCGTTCTACACGGCGTTCTGGACGCATCCGAAGGGCGAAAAGCAGCTCATGCTGTGCCGGTCGCTGACGTGCGAACTGCTTGGTGCGAACAAGCTTCGCGAACATATCGAGAAAAAGCTCGACGTGCAGGATCACGAAACAACGAAGGACCACAAGTTCTCGTTCATGACTGAAGAATGTCTCGCGGCATGCGATCACGGGCCGTGTCTGATGGTCAATGAAAAGATGCACAAGAATGTGACGATCGAGAAGCTCGACCAGATTCTCAGCGATCCGAACAGCGACAAGCTCGATATCCCGCGCAGCGATCTGTACGACGCGCCGAAGAAATGACCAATCCGTATTTGCGGAATGTCGGCGATTTTTTTGAAACGACGAGCAAGGGCGCAGCGGCGAAAAGATTCCTGAACCCTGAACCCTGAACCCCAAACCCTGAACCCTGAAAACTATGCCCTACGAAAAAATACTTCTCAAACGCGTCGGCACGCCGAACAGCACCTCCATTGACACCTACGTTCATGACGGCGGGTACGAGGGTCTGAAAAAGGCGCTCGCGATGTCGCCGGACGAACTGGTCGAATTCGTCAAGAAAGCCAACCTGCGCGGGCGCGGCGGGGCGGGCTTTCCCGCCGGCGTGAAGTGGAGCTTCCTGCCGCCGAAGCGTGAGATCACGTATCTGTGCATCAACGGCGACGAGTCGGAGCCGCCGACGTTTTCGAATCGCGTGTTGATGGAACACGATCCGCATCAGGTGATCGAAGGCACGATCATCGCGGGGTACGCGACGCGCACGCGCGTGGCGTATATCTATCTCCGCGGCGAATTCACCGAGCAGTTTCACATCATGCAGAAGGCCGTCGACCAGGCGTACGCCGCCGGGCATCTTGGCGAAAATATTCACGGCAGCGGCTGGACGATGGATATGTACATTCATCGCGGCGCGGGCGCGTACGTCTGCGGCGAAGAAACGGGCCTGATCGAAAGTCTGGAAGGCAAGCGCGGCTGGCCGCGCATCAAGCCGCCGTTTCCGGCGATCGAGGGCGCTTTCCGCAAGCCGACGGTCGTGAACAATGTTGAGACGGTGGCGAATCTGCCGCATCTGCTGGTGCGCGGTCTGGACTGGTGGAACGGCATCGGCCCGGCGCATTCGGTGGGTCCGAAGTTATTCTGCATCAGCGGTGCGGTGAACAAGCCGGGATGCTACGAAGCGCCGTGCAATTTCACGGTGCGCGATCTGATTTATTCCGACGAGTTCGGCGGCGGGATGCGCGACGGCAAGAAGTGCAAGGCGGTCTTCCCCGGCGGGCTCTCGATGGGCGTCTTGCGCGGCGATACGTTTCCGAAGCGTCCGGCAGGCGACAAAATCGACCACACGCAGGATTTCGACGAACTCGACTGCCTGATGGATTTTGAGGACA
>JBFWWY010000306.1:0-4956 GCA_050245935.1 Phycisphaerae bacterium
GTTGAACAATATCTTTTACCCCAACTCGCCGCTACACGACCTCGGAGTCATTCTGCGCGGCAATCGAATTGTCGCCGCCAATTGCCAGTTTCCGATCGCCGAGGGTCACGAGATCGACGCATCCCTGGGAAGCCGGCATCTCGCGGCACTCGCGATGAGCTACGAGACTGGGGCACTGGTGCTGGTCGTGTCGGAAGAAACGGGCACCATTTCGATTGCGGACGAAGGAAAGCTGATCCGCTTTCTGTCGCTCGACGATCTGGCCGAGCAGTTGACCGAGCGTCTTCGCGAACTCGATGCCCGGCCGGTCAAGCGAAGGCAGCAATTTCGCTGGTTTCGGGACTCTTGGCGCTACGCGCGACATCTTCTCGTGGTGGCCGGTCTGACGCTGACGATCTGGTTTCTCGCGGATCAGGCCAGCCAGACGGTGTATGACGGGGCTAAGATTAAAATTCGTCTCGAATCCGGTGCGGGAAATCAGGCCGTCGCGCTGGTGGAGCCGACGCCGCCGATTTTTAACGTGACATTTCGCGGATCCACGCGCGCCATCAATCAGATTCGCGGTGATACGGCGGAAGATGCACTCGAAATCGTGCGCGTGCTCGATCCGGATTTGCAGCCGGCGCAATACACGGCATCGACGCGTCAGTTGCTCAGCCAGTCCGCCGATATTCGTCGTCGCGGGTTGCAGGTGTCTGCAGTGGTTCCGGAAAACCTCACTTATCTCGTCGAACGGATGCAGGAAATCTCCATGCCGATTCGCGTTTCGACCAGTGATCTGAGTGTCGATGACGTCAAAATCAGTCCGCCGACCGCGAGCGTGTTTCTGACGCAGCGTGATCTGGCAAAGATTCCCGAAGAAGCGCGCTTCGTCACGGCTGAACTCGATGGTCGCTTGAATGGCAAGCCCGAAAACGAGACCGTTTCACTGAACGACGTTCCGTTGAGCCGGACGATCCACGGCGTACGCGCGACCATCGCGCCGCAGGACGTGGATGTCAGTCTGCGGATTGCAGGCGCGCGGATGCGTAAGCGCATTTCCGGATTGAGCGTGGTGTTTTTCGTGCCTCCGCATATCGAGGACAACTACGACATCATTCGCAAGGAGATGAATGAGTTCCTGATCGAGATTGAAGTGGAAGGTGACCGTGCGTTGGTGTCCGGGCTGGAGGCGTCCGCGATCGAGGCGATCGCAAGAATTGACAGCATTCTCGAGCCGCCGTCGCCCGATTTTCAGGCGGTTGATGTGGAGATTCGCCTTCCGCGCGGAGTGTCGCTGGTCGGACCGGCACCCACGGTCAACGTTCGGCTGAGCCCGCGATCCGGTGAATCAAATTGATGGCGCGAAGCGGCGGCGAACTCAAGACCCTCGCACGATCCGAACGGTGGATCGCAATGGATCGACCGAGCGGGGTGCCCCTCGCGGAAGTGGCTGCGTTCGCCGCTGACTCGGCAGGAGCAGGGGATGAAGCGAGCGTCGCTGCCCGGTTTCTTCCGGTGCATCGCGTCGAGTTAGAAGGAAGCGGGCTGGTTTTGCTCGCTCTCGATTCTGCTTTTCGCGACGACTTCCGCACGCAGCGTGCCGGCGATCACGCGAAGTTCTTCTGGGACGTTCTGGTCACCGGCTACATGCTGGAAGAGCAGGGCGAGATCGTCGCGCCGCTTTATTTCGACAAGCGGACGAATCGGGTGGAAGCAGTGCGACAACGCGGCGAGACTGCCACCACGCGTTATCGGATCATCGAGAGATTGCCGGGCCACACGTTGCTCGAATGCGAGCCGGTGGAAGACCGTCCCCAACAGATTCGTGCACACCTCGCGTCGCTCGGTTTTCCCGTCGCAGGGGATGCCATGTACGGAAGTGGGGAACCGCTTCGCCTTTCGGATTTCAAAAGAAACTACCGGCCCAGCACGCGGCGCGAGGAACTGCCGTTGCTCAATCGGCTGGGTATGCATGCGCGGCGAGTGACTTTCGTCGATCCGGAGAGTCGGGAAACGATTGCACTCGAAGCGCCGCACCAGAAGGACTTTCTTGCGACGATCCGCCAACTCAGGAAGCTGTGAAGGCGCTGCAAAATCTGCGCGGAAACCCGCCGTTTCCGGACTTTTTTGCACACGGACTACTCGTGGGTCATTACAATTGCCGCAAATGACTGTAGCGGTTCGTTGTGTCGCGCCGTTTTTGTTCCAACCCAGCGTACGCCAACATCATTAAAACATGAGCGAAAATCGCGACCCCCAGATGACCGAAGCCACGAACGACCTCTCGCAAGGCGGGTTCGCCGACGGTGCGTTGGCAACCGCCTCAGACGATACCGCTGCTGCTCCACCGGCGCGGGTGAACGGTCAGAATCCGACCGCTGGTGCCTATTCCGCTCGACCGCTGATGAACGAGGTTCGTCAGAAAATGGCGGCGATGAACGAGCGCGAGTTTACCCTGCGTCGGCGTGAGTTTGAGATCGAGCAGCTTCATCGCAATATTCAGCGCTCCGCACGCGATGCCGCGGAAACGCAATTGCAGGCGCTGCGGGAAAAGCTTGAAACCCGCCAGCAATCGCTGGAGCAACTCGAAGATGAAGTTGCCCGGCAGCGGGCCATTCTGGATGAGCGCGAGAATGCGATTGACCGGCGCGCCCACGATATCGATCTCGTTGAGCGCGACCTGTTGCGGGCGCGGGAAGAACTGACGGCCGCACAATCGCGCCTCAGCGATCAGCGTGAAGCAATGCGGCAGCGACGTGAGGTCGAACGCCGGAACGTCGTGTCCCGGATCGAGCTCGTTCGCAAGCAGCGAGAAGAGCAGGAAACCCTGGGGACGGCCCTGCGAGAGCAGATTGCCGCCGACCGGCGCGAGCTCGCCAGACAACGAAGTGAAGCGGAGCGTGACCGCGACGAGATCGCCGCGGGCACCGCCGATCTACTCGCGCGCCGGGAAGAACTCGCGCGGAGCGAGAAGGATCTGCAATCCTGCCTGGAAGCCGCCGAACGTGAGCAACTCGAAATCGATGCGATTCGCGTCGATTTGCGCGCACAGCGTGAGCGGCTGGACGCGGATCAAAATGCGACCACGGCGCTCCGCGCACAACTGACGGAGCAGGAAGCGGAGCTGCAGGCGCGTACGGCGAAGGTCGCGCGCGAGCGCGACGCTGCAAATCGAGCCCGGCAAGAACTGAATGAGCGCGAACAGGAACTGGACGGACGGGAAGCAGAACTCGAACAGCGCAATCGGGAATTGAACGCGCAATTAGCGGCAATCGCGGAACGCGAACAGGGCTGCGCGCAGCGTGAAAATGAGATCCGTCGCACGCAAGTGGGTCTGGAGCGCGAACGTCAGGAGCTTGCGCAAACACTCGCGACGCTCGAAGCGCGCGAAAGCGATCTGAATCAACAGCGTGACGATCTTTTCGAATTGCGCACGCACGTCGAAAGCCGGGAAGCGGAAGCGCGGCAGGCGTCGGCGGCGCTGGAAATCGAACGGACAGAGGTCGACGGTATCCGGGTGCGGCTCACGCAGTCGGCCGCGGAACTCGACAGCAAACGCGCCAAAACGGACAGCGATTTTGCGGAGGTCCGGCGCGCGATCGCGCGGGAAGCGCGGCGAATCGAAAAGTCGGCCGAATCGATCGTGACGGCCCCGAGCCGATGGGTCCTGCGGTCGTTTTTTCTCGCTGCACTGACGGGAGCCGCTGCCGCATTCGCGTGGTTTGTGCATGACGCGCCGCTTTTTCGAAGCACGGCGTCTTTTTCCATTGTCAGCGATGCGGGGGAATTTGAGACGCTCGCACCGCGACATGTCATGAACCTCTCCAGCAATGCATTGTTTGACGAAACGTTCACCAATGCGATTGATCGCCGCCAGTGGTCGCGACTGTGGCAAGGCGGACAGGTCCGCATTGTCTCCAGTCCGCAGGACGCCGAAATCAATGTGATTGTCACGGATTCCGATCCGACGATTGCCGCGCAGTTCGCGCGCGAGCTGAGTGAGTCCTACGTTGCGGCGTATACGGCACTGCCGTCGTCCGCCGCTCCGCGAAGCGCGCTCAAGCGTCAGCATGCGCTGACGCAGCGGAATGAGTGGTTAACGGCTGAGCTGGCGCGCGTGGAAGCAGAATTGGCCCGGCTTGCGACAAACCCGGGAAGCAATGTCGCAGATGAACTGGAAGCGGCGCGCACAAACGTACGCGCCTGGCGCGCGGAGCAGGAAACCGTTTTGGATACGGTGCGGCGCGGTCGTGCGCGGCTGGCGGCCGCCTTGTCGGACCAGTTTCCGCGCGGCGTCGTTCCGGATGCCACACTGCAGGAAGCGCTGCAGGCGGATGATATGTATCTCGAGGATCAGCGGGAATACGCGGCTGTGCTCACCCAATATCGTGGGGAGTTCAGTGCGGCATTTGCGACGCCCAATGAGGCGATTGGTGCATTCGATACCAAGATTCGCGAGTTTCAACGGATTATGCGCGATCAGATTGAGCTGAATCCGCCGGAACTTGTTGCCAAAGCGTTGGAAGACTCGCTCAGCGAGATTGCCGCGACAACGGAAAAGCTCGATACATTTCGCGAAACGTGGCGCCAGGTCAACACCGATTTCGGTCGGCTTGATCCGAAAGCCCCAACGAAGGAGATTCTCGGAATTTTCGAGCGCGCAGACGTTGCGG
This sequence comes from Phycisphaerae bacterium, assembly GCA_050245935.1. Classification (GTDB taxonomy): domain Bacteria; phylum Planctomycetota; class Phycisphaerae; order UBA1845; family Fen-1342; genus JALHOX01. Next base: position 4,656 of record JBFWWY010000306.1, read on the forward strand.
CCCGCGATATTCGGCAACTGACGGAAAATCTTGTCCGAGGCATTCGCGCACGGCTCGATGAGCTACGCGCGATCGGCGGAGGCAGCACGCGCGAAGTCGTCGTGATGGCAGTTGTACACGGCGAATTCAACAATCTGTTCAGTGCGTTGGCGGATTTCGTGACCGCGCTTCAGGCAGTCGACCTCACGCAGAATTTCCGCCTCGATACGCTCGACCGCCAACTGCGGACAATTCAGAATCGCTTGGAAACGCGACCGGAGACGTTGAAGCGACAAATGCAGGTCGCTGCCGATGAACAGGC
>JBFWWY010000307.1:0-4942 GCA_050245935.1 Phycisphaerae bacterium
TTCACGCCCTGATCGTCAGAAAATGTTCCCCGCTCCAGGATCGAAACCCCCGCGGACGATCGCGATGCCGACGTCGACTTTTTATGGGCGCGAGGCGGCACTGACGGTAGGCCGCGCAGGACTTTCGACGACCTGCGAAACCTGTGGCCGGCCACCCACGTCCCGGACGAGATTGAGAAAGGCCGACAACGCGTCATCGTGACGTCCAACGCGCGCCGCTGCGTCGAAGGCCGTCGCAGCTTCGTCGTACTCGCCGCGCGAGAACGCGACATAGCCCTGCAGAAAATACTCGTCGCCGCTTCCGCGACGTGTTTCCAGCGTTGCCTTCATTCGGGAAACGTGCTGATCAAATGCATCATCAGAAACGTCGTGGCCGGCGAGATCGAAGGGAATCATCACGAGTTTCGGCTGCAGCGATAGTGCTCGCCGCACTTCCGCGCCGCCCCGCTCGTATTGATCGAGCGCCATCAGCGCATGCCCCAGATGAATGCGACAGGCAGGATCTCCCTGGTCAAGCTGCGCCGCGAGCCGGAATGCGACAACAGCCTTCTGATACTCACCGACGCTGAGGTGGCTCAGCCCTGCTTCGACCGCGCGATCCTGATTCCGCAGAATCCGCTGCTCGCGCTGGGCCATGTCGTCTGCGTTGTACTGCTGGCGACTCAGCCGCCGCAAATATTCATTGCGACCAACGAACGGATCGGTGACCGGCTGGCCGCGAAACGTCTCATAGCGACCGTAGCCGCCGCCGTAGAACTGCACAGCCCGCAACGGCGCGTCATATTGGCGGATGACGCGATCATCGCGAAAACGCCGCTGATAATTTGAATTGTCGCCCTCGGACGTCGCTTCCGCATTCGCTGAATTGGCGCGAATGCGCACGACGCGCGGTCGCTCGCGCGCCGTCAAGCTTGTCTCACGTTTCTCCCGACGATACCGCGAAAGCAATTCGTGGGCGCGCGCGGCGATCACCGCTTCCTCATTTTTTTGGTCGGCTTGCTCAAACGCGCCCTGGCGCGACTGTGGGGGATCGGCTACTGCGACATTCAAAAAACCCCCGAGAACAATCACCGTAAATATGGTGGACCGGCAAGAATTGCTCCGAGACATCAGCATGACCTCCTGTAGATCATCGATTGCCGAACAAGGATGCGCACTGCGCAGTGACATCATAACCTGTAGGATGGACGCAAGGGCTTCTTTTTGCGGGAATTCGCGCAAGATTTGCAACGTTTCAATTCAACGCCGTTTTCCCGCCGATAGAATCTGGCAGAGAATGACGGGTTGCCGAAGTATGCGGCAACTGACCACCTGCGAATTCAACGGAAAGGATGCACCATGTTCTGGGCTGCTGTGATTGCATTGCTCTCGGCAATGTTTAGCGCGTTTTTCTCCTTCGTTTAATCCACGCCGGCGTGCGCCGTTTCCTTCGCCAGGGACGCGACGTTGATCTCCGAATTTCCGAATCCCGCGCGGAACTCGTGCGGGGATTTTCTTTTTCACAATCTGTTCATACAAAAAAGAAAGCAGGCCGGCTTCAGGAGCCTGACCTGCTGCTTTCCTTTTCCATTCAGATTTGCTAGGAACGGCTGACTTTTGTGAATCGCTTGCGACCGCCCGCGAGTGACATCATGCACATCATCGCTGCACCCGTCATACCGAATCCGCACGGTGCCGGTACCAGCGGCGTCATGTCGTCGAGCTGATCTTCATCGTCAACATCCTGTCCGGCCTGATCGTCATCGTCCTGCTGATCGTTGTTGCCATTGTCGTTCGCGTTATCGTCGATGAAGTCATCGTCGATGCCGTTGTCATTGCCGTTGTCGTTCTGATTGTCATCGTTGTTGCCATTGTCGTTTTGATTATCGTTGCCGTTATCATTCAGATTGCCGTCGTCGACGTCTCCGTTGTCATTCTGATTTCCGTTGTCGTCGTGGCCATTGTCGTTGCCGTTCTCGTTGCCGTTCTCGTTGCCCTGCCCGTCGGTCGGGTCGTTCGGAAATGCGTCGCAGTCATCGATCACGCCATCGTTATCACTGTCGAGTTCGCATTCGTCCGGCTCACCGTTGAAGTTGCAGTCTTCGCTGTCGCCGTTTGCGATGTCTTCCGCATCGTCAACGCCGTTCTGATTGCAGTCGAGAATGAATCCTTCGCCGAGCAGATCGAGATCGAAGAGAATTTCGTTACCGTTGGCGTCGAGCACGCTGGTCGCGATGAACATGCGCGTCGGAAACGGCTGGTCGTTGGTGGGTTCGAACGCAACGGTGAACGAAGTGCTCGCCCCGGGCTGCACGATGCCGTTCGGCTGGTTCAATACCTCCATCACGGTCGCGCCCAAACCGCCGGCTATGTCCACACGCGGATTGCCGGTCAATGTCATCGCGCCGTCGCCGGTATTTTCGATCACAAACTCCGCTTCCACGCGCTCGCCGACGCGCACCGCGCCAAAGTCGAACGTGCCGGCGTCCTCCAGTTCGACGCCATTCTGAGATACGAAGAGTTCCGGGCTGACGACGTCGCCGCGAAAGTTGATTCGGTACGGCTGGGCGGCTTCATTTGTAAAGATAAACGTGTTGGCGCTCAGCACGATTCCCGGATCGCTCTCCGGCTCGAAGCGAATGGCGAAAGCCGTTGAAGCGCCGGGCGAGAGCTTATTGCCGGCTTCGAGCGCGGGCTGAATGATGCTGAAAAAATCGGTGAAGCCTGTGGTCAGCTGCACCGGCGGCGTTTCATTGAAGATCAGATCTTCGTCGCCTTCGTTGCGAAGCACGACGACGATCTGCTGCGTCTGTCCGACCAGAAGATCCTCAAACTGAACCTGGCCAAAGCTCGGCACTTCCGTGCCATCGACGCGAGCAACCAGATCGGGACCGGCGATCGCGGGTGCGGCGACGGCGGCAAATACTGCAAATCCAAATACGCTCGAAAAATCAAACTTGCGAATCATCACTTTCTCCAATTCAGAGGGGTTTCGTGGTTGTTAATGCGAGCGATTGCGTCGCTCTTCACCTTTCACCACGAGCCCGCCGCGCGGACGGACCGCGCAACCACCAAAAAATTGGAAAATCTCTGCCCCAACCCGAAGAACGCACCGTCCGGCCCCGGTGCCGGACGGTGTTTATCGGTAGCGTCCGGCCTCTGTGCCGGACGTCATTGAAATGTAGCGTCCAGCCTCTGTGCCGGACGACATTGAAATGAAGCGTCCGGCCTCCGTGCCGGACGGCGAGTTCACGCGCAGCGTGAACGAGCAGAAATACCCGATCCCCAGCCCCCGCTATTCCGACGCTGACGTCAGCAGCGTCAATTCCGGCGGACACCAGAATCGCACCGGCGGTGCCATGCCACGCTCCATCCCCACTCCACGGCTCACATAGATCGTCTGCTCACCGATTTCATGCAGACCTCCCGACGCTACACGCCGCGGCACATGCGACAGCGTGATCGGCGGTCCGAAACCGGGGAAAACAACTTGCCCGCCATGCGTGTGCCCAGCGACGATCAGGTCGATTCCATTGACACCACCCGCCGCAAACGCGACATCCGGCCGATGGGCGATCAGAATGCGATAGTCCGCCGGTGTTTCAGCCAATGCACGTATTGCTTCGCGTGCCGCCTGCTGATCGCATTGCAGCGCAACGCCGCCGATCGCGATTCTGCGTGCGCCGGCATACGCCATCGAAACGCGGTTTTCCAGCACAATTACATTCGTACCATTGAATAGTGCCCGCGTTCGCGCCGGCGGATCGACGTCACCGAACACCGCGAACACGCCGCCGGGCGCGCGAATCTCATTCATCAATCCGCGAAATGCGGCGGCTTGGCCGCTGAAGGCCGCATTGCTAAGTTGCAGATAATCTCCGGTCATCAACACGATATCCGGCTTCAGCGCGTTGATGCGCTCGATGCAGCGCCGTTCATACGCTCCGACGTGATCGGTCTGCAGATCGGCAAGGACGACGATTCGAATCGCCTGATCGCCGAAAATCTCACCGTGGGGCAGTTCAGCGGTTTCGACACGCAAGCGGCCAGGTTCAATCCATGATGCGTACGCTGCCAAAGGTGCCGGTACCAGCAGAATGGTCGCCAAGCCAGCGGTGATTCTCGCGCGCGGTCTGGATCGAGCATATCGAATCGCGAGACAGATGCCGATGACCGGCATGACGACCGCAAGAAAGAGATAGGTAACGCGAATCAATGCGAACGCACCAAATCCAAACACGAGCATCAAAACTGCCGCACCACCGGCACATGCCGTACCAATAAGCGCAATTGCCACGAACTCAAGCATGCGCGGCTTCGGCCGCACAATCCTTGCGAACGGCTGTAGCGCGACGATCACGCCTACACTCGTCATGGTGACAAATAGCCAGATTACGGCCTTCGCAATCAGAACCCGATCTTCCAACGGCAGCGCTCCAACGCTTTGAGAAACAATCACAACAACTGAGCGAACGTGGCCGATATCGGATACGTGCGATTCGCCCAGCAGGTTTATCCGAACGTGTAAGAAATGACGAAACAGGGGAATGTGCTGTCGCCCCTCGCCGCAGTGCCCGGTCCGGGGAAGACATGAAGAATCTCGTTACCGTCCCGGCGGCAATTCCCGTCGCAACCGCGCGAGATCGAAGCCGTCGATGGGGATCAGCACTTTGCGGCTGAAGTCGTAGCCGAAAACCGCGATCTTCTCCGCCGCCGAGTCGATGATGATGATCGCTTCCTGCGAATCGGTGAGTTGCTGTGTGAGCATTACGTAATCACCGCCTGACGCATTCATTCCGATCGCGTGTGCGGTTGTCGGCTGGGAAAGCGAGAGAATAACACCGACAAAAAGGATGGCTGCGGTGATGCTCAGAACACCGATTGTCAAAGCCTGCCTGTCCAGAACGATCGTTTGAGCCGCCGCGGCTGTTGTTTCTGTTTGTTCGGCTTTCATCGCAAGCGC
>JBFWWY010000308.1:0-4930 GCA_050245935.1 Phycisphaerae bacterium
CAGGAGTTGGAGTTCGCGCGGGGTGCGACCTCCGAGAAACCGGCTTTCCAGTTCATCCGTGCGACCGTCGCGAACCATTTGCTGAACTTCAGCGGGTTGATCGTTGAGAGATTCTTGCGCAAGGAGGTTGTGCCCACCAGACGTCACGATGAGCAACGCAACTGTGCAAAGCAGGGCACGAAACAATGCGGAAATTTCTCCGTCGCTGGGCATCTTATCCCTTCACTGCAGCGCTGACAGCGAACTGAACGTTGCGGAAACCCGCGCGCATTGCGGCGTCCATGGCCTGCACCACAAAATCCCATCTGACATTCGGCTCCGCGGCGAGCACAACGGGGTTGTCTGCATCGATCCCGCCTTGCCGACGTTTCTCCAGAAAGGCGCGCAACGCAGAGAAATCGCCTTGCGCGATCGGCTGGTCCATCACGATTATCTCCCCGGCCGCGCCGCGGTCGGCATCGCGCAATGCGATGCGGATGCGCGGAGTGACATCGATTGCGGCTGACCCACCGGGACCGACATTGGCATCGAGTGTTGTTTGCAACATGCCTTCGCGCATGGCACCAAAGGAAGCGCCGATGAGGAAGAACACAAGCAGCACCATGATCACGTCCACCATGGGGGCCAAATTCGGCGTTGTTTCCACTGCCGGAAGAAGCTGGGCTTTCATGATGGAGAATCGCTTTCGACTTCGGCATTGGTGCTGAAAACGAGTTTACTGATCCCCGCGCCGGCCGCGCCCCGCATGACGACCTCGACATCACCATAAAAAATGCTGCGGTCCGCGCGAATGACGCAACTCAATTCCTGACCGGAGTCACGGGCTTCGCTGGCATGGCTTTTCAATAAATCGGCAATCTGATCCGCCCGAAGCGATTGCTCAACGATTGCGTTTCCATCCCACGCGACCGATACGTACTCCACTTCTCGGGGGTCCAGCGGATCAATCGGCCGGACATTAATGACGACCCGCGCCCGGTGCGATTCGTTATCGAAGGGGTCGGCCGCCTGCGCAAAAGGCAGTTCAATCGGCTGTCGCTCCGCCGTCGCGATTTTGCTCGCAAGCAGAAAAAAGATGATGAGGCACATCATCACGTCGACCATCGGCGCGAGATTGAGCGTCATCGATACCGGGCGCGGCGGTGTGAACATCGCTTACCCCTGCGGCGCCGGGGAAGGAACCGGTCGCGGTGGTGCGGCTTTCGCTGAGGCACGTGCCGGGGGCATGGCACGCGATACGTGTGCGGAAGGACGGAAGTATTCGAGGAGGTTCAGTGTTTCAACCGTGGATGCGTCCGTCAATGTGCCGATGCGATTTCGACAGACCCCGTAGAACGCCAGGCCGATGATCGCGAGTACCAGTCCGAGCGCGGTATTGACGAGCGCCTTGCTGATGCCATTGCCCAGTTCGTCGGCGCTGCTGCCGGAGCCTCCGAGCGCACCGAAAGCTTCAATCATTCCCCAGACCGTGCCGAGCAGGCCGAGCAGGGGGCCGAGGTTGCCGAGAATATTGAGGTATTCGACTTTGCGGTACAACCGACCGGAGAGTTCGCCGGCCTTCTCGACGGCAGCTTCGTGCATCGCGTCGAATCCGTGCGGAGCGTGTTGCAACGCGGCACCCATCGTGCGCGCGAAATAGGTCGCGCTTTTCTGCAGCGATTCGACGCATTCGCGGAGATTTCGCTGTTCAATGAGTCGACGAACCCGTTTGACCTGATCCGGGGGGGCGATGGTTGCCTGTCGGACAGAAATAAAATGTTCCACGATCAGAAAGATGGCAACGAACGATCCGATGAAAATGAAAAACGTGGGTACTTCGATACCCTGAAAAAAGATGTTGAGCAACGACTGCTTCTGCGGTGTCGCCGCGGGTGCTGATTGCGCAAACGCGGGGGCCGCCGTGACGAACAACAACGGAAGAACAAAACGCACGGTACTTCCCTTCATCCATGAGCCCTTTTCTGATCGCGAGGACCGCTCGACACCTGTTTAACGTTCCGGCGGGACGAAAGTTCGCCGCCCGCGGGTCGAGGACCTTGCCGCCTATGCCTGCCTGATCCGCGGACCGCTGCCGACGCTCCGTGGGGTCGTGCACAGTCTGGGGACGCAACCCCAGACGATCTGGCGATGTTCTCGCGGTCACCATTTCGTGCAAATCAACACATCAAACTGCATGACTGCCGCCGCCCTTATTGTACACCCTTTAGCGAATAGGTGAATTCGCGTGCGGTGGAGCGGGGGGAAGAGGAAATTCGCAGGGCTTCGCTGGGAAGGTCCGGCTGATCATCGCGTCTGCCGGCGTCGATGCTAGGAGGGAAGCATGGTGTTGGGTCGGATACCCGAATTCTCAATTATGAGAAACGTTGCATCATCGGAAGGATTGAGGGAGCCTTCACGATTGTCGAGATGGTCCTGCAAAGCGACCATGAGTTCTTCCGCGCTGAGCGCGCCCCACTCGCGAAACCGCGGGTGAAAGCGGTCGTCGTTCTCGCCATCCGGATTCAGCAATACGTCTTCAAGTCCATCGGTGTAAACGACAAACTTTTCGCCGGGCTTCAGCGCGACGGCGACTTCATCGAATTCGGGTTCCAGATCGGGAATCCCCAGCAATCCGCCCTCGCCTTCGACTTCCCTCATCGTTCCATCGGCAGCGATGAGAATCGGGTAGGGGTGTCCCGCGCGACTGACGCGAATGGTTTGCTTATCTGACTCCAGTACGGCGAAAACCGCGGTGACAAACTGACAACTGGGGAGTTGCTGGCGTACCAGACTCTCGTGCATCAGGGCGAGAACCGCCGGCGGACAGTTGATCTGCCTGTGATCGTCACGCAGTTCGCGGCTCGACAACGTCTGCTGCATGAACATCGTGATCAGTCCCGCCGCGACGCCGTGCCCCATGGCATCGCCAAGGAACAGGCTCACCGTTGTGTCGTCGATATGCGAGATGTCGTAGGTGTCGCCACTGACCCAACTGGCGGGACGATACATCGCGTATGTGCTGAAAGACCCGACCGATGGCAGTTTGGTCGGAAGAAAATCGCGCTGCAGACGTCCGGCGAGCTGCATCTCCTGATCGATCTCGTTGAAATAACGATTCAGTTGCTGCCCGAGCGTCTGAAGATGCCGCAACTCCCGGTCCATTCCCTTCAGCATCGGCGCGTAATGTGCGATCGCGCTCAATCGGCCGACGACTTCGTCCAGCGAAATGTCGGACGTGAGGCAATTCAACAGCGGCGCGGTAGGGTGTTGCATGCTGGCATGGGGACCCCACACCAGGCTCGCAACATTGTTCTTCGCGAGGGAAGCCACCACGTCTTCCAGCGCCGAAATCGCGCCCGAGTCCGTGTCCGGCGCCAACACCATTACCGCCACATCAGCGGGTGGAAGTTCCGCGAGCTGATCGACGGTCCGTACGATCGTCTCCAGTCCGGAGCTTTCCACGCGCGTTCGAACCGCAGCGGTTCGCGCTGCGTCGGCGTTGACAAGCAACACGCGCGGTGATTTGGGCATGAGTGCGTTCGCCTTCTGTTGGATCGCGCGAGCGGCAGCCGGTTTGCACGACAATGGTGCTGCTGTTCTCCAACGGAAGTTTCGGTGGCTTATTGCACCGACTTAAATATATCGTCGGGGACGCCGATAATATCGCCTTCCTTGATACCGAGGCGTGCAAATGTGCCCTGACGCATCTCGAGTGCGAAAATCGCAGGTTCGAGGGACGGAAAAGTCCGAATGGCATCAACCGCATTCGTCGCTACCGGCATCTGCCAGATCTTCACAATCGTTCCGTCCAATCGCGCGTACGCGATATCGAGCGGCGTAATGGTATTCACCATCCAGAACCCGAGATGTTGCTCAAACGGAAATACGAACAGCATCCCTTCATCGTTCGCGAGTTCTTCCGCAGGAACCCACATCAGGCCTTCGCGCCGCGTGTCCGCATTGTCTGCAACCCAGACGGTGAGCGTGGCATCGTTGATGTCAATTTCGGCCGTTTGCAGACGGTCGAGGGAAAGCTGCCGTTTTGCATCGCTTTCACGCGCCGATTGATTCGCGTTCACCACAGCCCCGTTCGCATTTCCGTCTCCCACGGAATTCGTATTCGGCGTTGTGCCCGCGCCGACACAGCCGGTTTGCATCAGCGAAAAGGCGGATAGCGTGAAGATCAATATTGGCCGCATGACAGTCACCTCTTGCCAAGAATCGTTCGACTCCTGAATTCCTTACGATTCCATTAGAGTATTCCTTCTTATCAGATTCGGCCAGAATTGGGTGACGTGTATCGTATATTTTGGGTTTGAGTCGATTTGTTGGAGCCGCGAGTCCCGATGCGGGAAGAAAATCGTAAATCAGAACGCGTCATTGTCGGTTGCATGACCGGCACAAGCCTCGACGGCCTTGATCTTGCGCGCGTGAGAGTTCTGGGCAACGGTTTGCAAATGTCTTGGCGTTGCGAAGGCACCTTTTCACTGCCCTTTGGCGATCTGGGGCAACGATTGCGCCGGATCGCAAGCGGTCAACCGGTTCCTGCGGCGGAGTTCACATCCGCTGCGGCGCAACTGGCAGAATTGCATGCCGATGCACTCCGGGATTTCCTGGATGGACGTCAGGCTGATTTGATCTGCGTCCATGGTCAGACCGTTTTTCACGTGCCTCCGCTCAGCCTGCAACTGCTGCAGCCGGCGTCGATCGCGCACCGGCTGAAAACACCCGTGGTGTTCGATCTGCGCGCCGCGGATCTGGCTGCAGGGGGGCAAGGGGCGCCGATCACCCCGATCGCAGATTTCGTTCTGTTTCGATCACAGCATCGACGCGCCATTGTCAATCTGGGCGGATTTGCGAATTTTACGCTGTTACCCGCGACAACCGGGGCAGAAAACGCTGAACAGCTTCTCAATCAGATTGACGGCGGGGATATCTGTGCCTGCAATCA
>JBFWWY010000309.1:0-4928 GCA_050245935.1 Phycisphaerae bacterium
ACCGACAGTCCGCCGATTTCGAATTGAATTTCGTATTCCATTGCGCACGACATGAATGGTGACGGTGCGGTTACGGTCTGCGATATCGGAGACTTTGTCCGTTCGATAAGGGAAGGATCATCTAAAGCGTTTTCCGTTTGACCGTAGCTGCCTGATGTAGAAGGCATACTGGAATTCTACGGCTGGCACGGAGGCACGGCCGCTACGATTGGATTTGCAATGCTCTAACTGATGCACGCGCGCAGCGCCGTGAAGGTTCGCAGAATTGCATGCTGACTCAGCGTTTCACGGCACATAATTGGGCAAGATGGGCGTCGCGGCACCATGTCTCTCTGCACACGCTAATCTCAAGACTTTTTGCAATTGCACCCAATTGTTCTGCGGTGATCACATCTTCGTCTGACTTCGGTTTCCCGTGCCGCGCGCGGTGCGTCGGCGTGAATGCTTCGACAACCATTCGACCGTTGTTCTTCAGGTGACTCTTTGCGATCCCGAATGCTTCGCGTGAAACGAAGCGTACTGCAAAGATCAAATCAAAATCACGTGTTGGGCCTGTGATGTCTTCCGGAATCTCGTCCTTCCATTTGCGTATATCGCTTTTGACCCAGCGAATCGGGGCGTCATATCGGCGATACCGTGATTCCATCAAACCTGCGCGTTCCAACGCGTCCGGCAGCACATCCACGCCAATGACATTCCACCCTTGATTTGCGAGGTACACCGTGTCGCGACCGACGCCGCATCCGAGATCGAGCGCACGATGACCCGGTTCCGTTCCGCGTGTGACGTTGGCGAGAAACTCCGACGGCAACCAAAGCTGCAGCGTTTGCTGGGGCCGCATTGCGTGTTTCCAATTCCGGACAACAGTGGATTGACGACCGCTCCGGCGCAATGCGTGAACCGCGAGTTGCGTCTCCGCGCCAACTTGGGCGACGTGTACGCGTTCTGAGGGTTCGGGCAGCTCGTACGTCCGCTGCGCAAGCTCCGCCGCCGGGATGTTGACCGCATTCTCAATTGGTCGCGCACGTGCGACCTGCTCCGGTCGCGGGTCCAGCAGTATCGGTTTCGCGGCCATGATTCCTTACTCCTTTGGCGGATGCGTTGAAAAGCCCCCGCAAAGCTCCCGGATTGCAGCGGATTCATCGTCCGACACGGGCATCACGGACAGACGGCTGATGCGGACAAGCGCAAAATCTGCGAAGCGGCTGTCAGCTTTTATTTGTGCCAGCGCGACCGGCTTCTTCAGCAAGCGATCAAAGGTGATTTTCGCGGCAACCCGCTTGCCCAACCGATCTTCCGGATCAGATTGCGGTGCTGCGGCGACGGTGGCGGTCGCAATGATCGCCTTGTCCTTGCCCGAGTGGTAGACAAAAAGTTTGTCATTCTTCTTCATGGCGCGAAGATGAAGCTGCGCGGGAGCGCTGCGGATTCCGTCCCAGGTTGTCGTCCCGTCGCGTGCCAGATCGGCGGCGGAGTACTCGTCCGGATCACTTTTGATAAACCAGGTTGCCATGGGGCAGGCTCCTTTCGTCCGGCGGCAATTTGTTGCTTGTCGTACACATCTGCGAAAAGGTTGTCGCAGACCTATCGGACCGCTAGCCTATCGGAGTCGCGAACCAGCGGCTATGTTTGCGGGTTACCGCCCAGCGTGTGCATGCGCAAGGAATCATCGCAGGCCGCACATTCGACGAAGGATCGTATGTTTGCAAATTTTCCGATCGGGCTCGCAATTCTCGTCGCTGTCGGCGTGATTGCCTATCTGATGCGCACCCACAAAGGGCGGCAGGAAACTTCGTCGTTCTTCGGGTTCTTCATTTACCTGCTGCTTCTCAAAGGATTTTTTCTTCCGCTCTTCATCATTCCGACGGGTTCGATGGCGGGGACGCTGCACGGTGCCAACATCTTCATCGATTGTCCGAACTGCGGCGTTGAGTTTTCCGTCGGCGTGCCGGACAGCGGGCCGATCAAGGTCGAAGCGGCGATCTGCCCAAATTGTCAATGGATTAAAACGGCCCCGAGTGTGCAAGTCGGGGAGCGGTTTACGCTGAATCCGCAACCGGTCGATTTGCTGGACGGTCCGCTTCGGCGCAAGACCGGGGACCGCATTGTCGTTCATGGCTGGCCCTACGCCTTCGGCGGCATGTTCGCTCCTCAGCGGTGGGACGTAGTGGTTTTCAAGATGCCTGAGGACGGGCAGACAAACTATATCAAGCGTCTGATCGGATTGCCGGGAGAAAAGATCGAAATCATTGACGGCGACATCTATGTCGACGATCAGATCGAACGCAAACCTCGGTTTGCACAGGAAGTTCTTTGGCGCCCTGTGTATGACCACAACTATCCGCCGCGTGGACCCAGCAACATGCCGCAGTTTGATTATTTCCCTCGATTCGAGCAGCGCCCGCAGGATTCAAAGTGGGTGGAACTGAAATCGCGATCGCCCATTTTCGACGGCGTGACCGCTGAGCGCGAGCCGATTGTTTTCCTGACGTCGTTGACGGGCCGGCCGCCGGTACGGATTTGGAATATGTACGGATACAACGGCGGGGGCGCGCGTTCGCCGGAAAATGTGACGGATACCCGTCTCTCGTGCGATGTCCGCTTCTACGAGGGGGACGGATTTCTCGAGTTGATCGTGACGAAATATGACGATGTTTTCCTCGCGCGACTGTATCGCGACGGTCGCGTGACCTTGGAACAGCGTGATCACAAGAATAATCCCGTCAAGGCCTGGCCGGCAGCGTCGGTTCACTTGAAGCCGTCCGTGGCGACGTCGTTTTCGCTGGGCATAGCGGACTACCGGGTTGTCGTGGAATGTAATGGTGAATCCGTTTTCCCGCGAGACGAAACATTGCTCACCGTGACCCCGGAAGAGGCCTACCTGCGGGAACGCCGCGCGGAGTCGCCGACGCTGATGATTGCGGCGGAGCGCGTGCATGCTCAGCTCTCGAATTTGCGAATCGACCGGGATATCCATTACACGCAGGTGGCCCTCGATCGTGAAAGTAAGGCGCGCTTCAACGGCGTGAGCGGAAACCCGATCCAACTCCGGGATCAGCAGTATTTCGTTTGTGGCGACAACAGCCCCAACAGCAAAGACAGCCGCTTCTGGCAAGAGGACGAAGTTGGTCCCCATTTGTGGGACCGGCTGAAGTCCGGCGAATTGCAGGCCGGTGTTGTTCCGGCGGATCAAATGATCGGGCGGGCATTTTTTGTCTACTGGCCGGGATTTCTGCCATTGCGGGTGTTGCCCATCTCGCTGCTGCCCGATGTGGGGCGCGTTCGATGGATTCAATAGACCGCGCTGATGCGGAAGACCGCAATGGTTCCGACGCATCCCTCGAAACGAATCCCGCAGCTTTCGCAGCGCCAGTCGTCTCAGTGGAATCGGACGATTACGTTTCCGCGATCGTGGGGTTGCAAGTCGCGGCGCGGCGGTTGCTGGACAGTGCGCGGGTGATCATCACGGCGCTGGCATTGGCATTTGTTTTTCGCGCATTCTTCGTTGAGCCTTTCATCATTCCTACGGGGTCCATGGCACCGACGTTGCTCGGTGATCACTGGAGCGTCGTCTGCCCTTCCTGCGGGTATACGTTTGACACCGTTCAGCGTCTTTCGCCGGACGAAAGCGAGAATATTTCCATTCGCTGCGGCAACTGTCGGGAGTTTTTTGTTCCCCCCGCCGCCGGACTCACGCGCAAGCCCGGCGATCGCATTCTCGTGCACAAGTGGATCGACAGTCTGGTTCCGCCGAAGCGGTGGGAGGTCTGCGTTTTTCGGGATCCGTCTTCGCCGTTGCAGCATTACATCAAGCGGATTGTCGGACTGCCGCAGGAGCGGATCGAAATCATCGACGGTGACGTGTATATCAATGATGTGATTGTGCGCAAGCCGGCGTGGGTGCAGCAAGCGCTCTGGCAACCGGTCTATGCCCAGGAATTTCCCGAGCTTGCGCGATCGATGAAGTTTTCGCGATGGATCGAAGCCGGGGCTGTCCGAGACCAAGGGCGCTGGTCTGGCCTGGACGAATCGGTGTTGCGGTTCGCGGGGCAGCCGGGGCAGTCCGGTTCGCTTCAATTCATCGCGGATGCGGGCGAATACTGCTTTGATTATTCGGCATACAACGGCACATCGGATGGAAATCGCGTGCATGACGTAAAAGTCTCCACCGGGATTCAGTGGGAGGATCAGGTTGCGCGATGCGCGTTTTCTCTGCGCCTTGCGAATGCATCGGTGCATTGCACGTTTTCCGCAAGCGGACGCATCACGGTCGAAATCCAGACAGATCGCACGAGGGAAGCAACGGAAGCTCATACCTTTGAGAACGTGTATGACTTCGACTCGCGCGTGCCGGTGTGTGTAGAGTTATTCCACCTCGAGCAAAAGTTCGTACTCCAGTGCAACAATCGGACGATCTTTGAAACCGGCGATGAATTTGGATTCGCGCGTGCTGCGGACCGGCGTGGAAAGCCGTCCGAGCAATTCCGGCTGGAGATTCGTGGATCAGAAGGACCGTTTTCCCTGAACCAGTTTCGGCTGCATCGGGACGTGTACTATACGGAATCCCGCATGGCCGTCCGGGCGGTGCGGGGCGAACCGTTTTCGCTGGAGCGCGGCGAATACTTTGCGCTCGGTGATAACAGTGCGGACAGCAAGGACAGCCGGGAATGGCTGGAGTATGGTCCGCACCTGCCGTCGGGGTATCGGCTCGGCACGATTCCGCGGAGCAAGATTGTGGGAAAGGCGGCATTTGTGTATCTTCCCGGATTGCAGAAGGGTTTCGCCGGTTCCATTCGAATGAGTGATATCGGACGAGGGCGTTTCATCCGTTGACGGAGATTCTGCATCGCAGTCCGGCGGGAGTGCGAGTTTTCAACAATCGTGAACGTACCCGGCGCTCTGTTGTTCATAACTATCGCGAGATGAAC
>JBFWWY010000310.1:0-4924 GCA_050245935.1 Phycisphaerae bacterium
CGATTTCCTGAATGGCCATTTCTTCGAGGATCTTCCGGTCGGCAAACTCCACGATCACGACATTGTTCGAGCGTCGAACTTTCAAATGTGACGATGGGTTTTCCATCTGTCTCCGTCCTTCCGGGCGAATGAGTCGATCAAGTGCTGGGAACACGCCAACCATTTAGCGGAATACTCCGCACCGAGTCAAGCCATTCTCTAAACACCGAATTCTGCTGTCAACCCGCAAGCCGGATTGAGACGCGCCGATTTTCATTCGAATGTTCCCACGCGGGACATTATCCTTATCGCCGAAATGTCGCCCGGGAATTCTGGACCGCGAGGGCAATTCGAACAACGCCGGGACGATGCCGCAGAAAGTGCGCGAGGAAAGGCCGGGATGCACGTGAAGAAGAAAGTCCTATGCGTGGGCAATTGCGACGCGGATCATGCCCGATTGGTTGCCGTTCTGACGGACCACTTTTCCGTTGATGTGTTGCGGGCCAACCACGGCGACGCCGCTACCGAGGCCGTCGCCGCCCACGATATCAGCCTTGTTCTCGTCAATCGCGAGTTCTTTCATGACGGCGCTTCGGGAACGGAATGGATCCGGCGGCTTTGCAGCCAACCCGGCGCGCCGCCGGCCATGCTGATCAGCAACTTTGAATCGGCCCAGGCGGAAGCCGTCGGTGCCGGCGCGGTCCCGGGCTTCGGCAAGGCCGGTCTGACGAGCGCCGCGACCCACGCGCGCCTGGCGGAATTCCTGCCGCCTGCGGCAGACGCACACGAAAAATCGGCGTAAACTTTTTGCGGGTCTGGAATACAACCTTCCGCGTTCGCGCCTTCAGGAGCATGACGGTGACCGACACCTCCGTGCAAAAGTTCTACAAGCTGCATGCGCTGTTCTACGACAACACGCGCTGGGCGATTCTGCATGGTCGCAAACGCGCGGTGAAAGCGCTGGGGTTGCAGGCCGGCGACTCCGTGCTGGAGATCGGCTGCGGGACGGGGCTGAATTTCCGCTATCTCCACGACGAAGTGCGGGAGCAGGGCACGCTCGTGGGCCTCGATTTTTCGCAGGACATGCTGCGACAAGCGGAGAAACGCGTCGCAAAGAATGGCTGGAAAAACGTCCAACTCGTGCACGGCGACGCAACCACCGTGAAAATCGACAGGAAGTTTGACGCGATTCTGTTCGCGTACAGTCTGACGATGATCCCGGATTGGCGCGGTTCGTTGCGAAATGCCTATGAACATCTCAGGCCCGGCGGACGACTGGTCGTGCTGGATTTCAGCAAGTTCAGCAAATGGGGACCGCTGAAACCGGTGATGCGCACGTGGTTGCGGCTGAACCATGTCGACACAGGGCAGGAGTACACGCAAGCCGTCCGCGACGTCGTCGGAAATGTAACAGTCACCGAATGGCTCGGCGGATACAATTTCACCGCCGTCGGCAAACGGAGCGAATAAACGATGTGGCAAGTCACACACATGCCGACGAGCGAAAAACGCGGTCTGCTGGAGCGCATGGTCTTTCACGGCATCGTTTTCAACATGTCGTGGGAAGACCCGGAAATGGATCGGCGCGCGTTGAAGATTACCGGCGACGATGCGGTGATTTCGATCACGTCCGCCGGCTGCAACCCGCTGAACTTTTTATGCCAGTCGCCACGAAAAATGATCAGCGTCGACGGCAATCCGGCACAGAATAGCGTGCTGGAACTCAAGCTCGCCGCGATCAACAGCCTGCGGCACGATCAATTCGCCGACATTTTCGCAGCGCGCAATCCGGAAATTGTGTCGTCGTTCTACGCTGACAAACTGCGGCCGCAATTATCCGACCCCGCCCGCAAATTCTGGGACGAGAATCTCTGGATGGTCAGGCGCGGGCTCTACAACTACGGCCGCATGGGCGTCGCGTGTCGCATCGTGCGGTTCGTGCTGCCGATTCTCGGCCTTCGCAAATCGCAACTGGAAACATTTTTCGAACTGACCTCGCTGGAAGAACAGGAAGCGTGGTACCGCGAACATGCGGAAAAGAAAGTGTGGCGACCGCTCATCAAGCGGCTCTGCAAGTCCCGCTGGTTCATGTACCTCTGCGGCGTGCACCCGCACCAGTTCAATCTCGTCCACGATCAACATGATATTTATGACTTCGTGAAAGAGCGGATTGAATATGTCTTCACGAAGGTGCCTATCTATGACAACTATTTCATGAGCGTGACCGTGACGGGGCGCTTTCGCGGCAATCGCGTGCCGCCCTACCTGCTCGAAGAAAATTTCGAAACGCTCCGGGAGAACCTCGACCGCGCGCACGTCGTCTACGGCTGGCTCGGCCCTTTTCTCGACACGCATGAACCCGGCTCGATCGAGAAATTCAACCTGCTCGACATCTTCGACTGGATGCCGCCGGCGGTGCTGGAAAGCACGTGGCAAAGCATCCTCCGCTCCGCCGCCCCGGGCGCGACGATGATCTTCCGCTCCGGCCCGTACCACATGGACCTGCCGGAATCGATCGAACAACACCTCGACAGCGACGACGAAACCGCCCGCGAAATCCTCAAGATCGACCGCTCCGCCACATACGGCGGGTTTTATATCAAGCATCTGAAGCCGGGGCATGAGCATTTGCCGATTGGGGAGCATACGCAACGTGCGCCGGCGATGGCAAGCGTGTAAAGCGAGGCGATTTGCGGAACAGTTCGTGTAGGTTGGGCATTGCCCAACATTCGTGACAAATCGCGCGCGGGCTCGAGAAAGTTTCGTAGTGCGGGTCATGCCCACCCTACAAAATTATCTTACGTACTCCTACGTGACACAATCCCGCCTAATTCAATTCCATCATCTCCGCTCGCTCTCTGCGCTCCTTGCGAATCTCATAAATCAAGAAACCGCCGAGCGCGATCGCGCAACCCCAGCTCAAAATCAACACCCCGAACGGGCTCTCTTCGTAGTCCATCAAAAAGACTTCGCGTTGTGAGTCGCCGGAGTAGCGGAAGCGCACCGTGCCGGATTCCTGCAATTCCGGATAGAGGCCGGTGCGGGCATGGACCACGATATCCGTGTCGAGAATCTGGATTTCGAAATCGGTATGTGGTATCGAAAAGCCGCGCGTTTCCTTGCGCGAAATGATTGTGCCGGTCACGATTTCGCAATTGCGGACAGCGTACACGTGCATTGTCTGCGGCAAGTAGACGCAGCCGATGAAGAGGCCGCCGAGGATCGCAATGGCCATTTCAATTCGTGAGTGCACAAGTACGTTCACCAATTGTGTCGAAGAAACTCGTCCGGAGATCGCGAACGTCCTGGCCCCCCGCTTGGCGCGGGGGGTTCTGATCGGCCCGCTCCCTCGCTGATCTTGACAAATTCATCGCAGGACGCTGAACATTGACGATAATGAAAGATGCACTGCGAGTCGAGAAACTCGCTTCATCAAAAACAAGCAGGAAATGACCTCTGGTTGCATATCGCCGTCGTTTGACCTGCCACTTGGGCATTCATAAAGTATTTCCATGCCAAATATCAATCCATTCCTTACGTTCAACAATCAGGCGGAAGAAGCGGCGCGGTTTTATGTGTCGGTCTTCCCCAATTCGAAGATCACCCGGATTTCGCACTACCCCGATCTCGGGCCGGAAGCGCCGTTCGTGCCGGGAAGCGTGATGACTGTGGAGTTCACGCTCGACGGGCGCGAATTCACCGCGCTCAACGGCGGGCCGCAATTCTCGTTTACGCAGGGAATATCCATCTCGGTTTTATGCGATTCGCAAGCGCAGGTCGACGAATACTGGGACAAGTTCGTCGCCGCCGGCGGAACGCCCGTCGCGTGCGGCTGGCTCACCGATCACTTCGGCGTGTCGTGGCAGATTGATCCCAAAATGCTGATCGATCTCATTACCGACGCTGACCGCTCCAAAGCGGCAAAAGCGATGCAGGCAATGATGACGATGGTGAAGATCGACAGCGACAAGATCGCGCAAGCGGTTGTCGAGTAGTACATTCGACCCGAACTGCCATCCACGTTTCTCCGGAACTCGTGTGCGGTCTGCGTGTCACAGCGCAAGTTCCGCATCGCGCTCTCCCGCAACACTTCGAATGACCGGCTGACTCGCATTTTGCAACTTTTCCCTTGACTGCACACCCTGATTATGTCACTATCCGGTGACATGACTCGCGTCGGCGATAACGTATGGAAAGCATTGGCGGACAAAACCCGGCGGGACATTCTCGATCTGCTCGCCGTCGCACCGCGCACCACTGGCGATCTGGTGGCGCATTTCGGCGAGCATTGCCGGACAAACGTCATGAAGCACCTCGATGTACTCGTCGCGGCGAAGCTGGTGCTGATCCGCAAAGACAACAACGACGGGCGGGTGCGATGGAATCATCTCAACCCTGCGCCAATTCAGATGATCTACGACCAGTGGGTATGCAAGCACGTTCGGGGGCTTGCGCGTGCCGCAACGCGACTCAAAGCCCACGTTGAAAAGAGCAACACGAAACAGAAACCGAAAGAACAGAAGCAGGAGGACGCAACATGACACACAGCACGCTCAGTGAACCGCGCGTGGCACGTTACGAAGTCGAAGTCAGGGTGAAGGCACCATTGCAGCGCGTGTGGGAGGCGCTGATCCGCGATCCGAACGAATGGTGGCCGAATGATTTTCACTGCGCGGGGCCGGACTCCGTCGTCATGATCGACCCGACGCCGGGCGGTATGTTTCGCGAAGTCAGCAAGTCCGGCGGCTTGCTGTGGGGCACGGTGATCGCGGTTGAAGCGCCGACGAAAATCACGTTTCAAGGATCGCTCGCACCCGATTGGGGCGGACCCGCGACGAGCATCCTCACATTCACCCTCGAAGAGCAAGGCGACCGCACCGTTGTCAAAATCTCCGACGCGCTCATCGGCCTGATCACTGAGGGGACGATGCAACGCCTTGAAGGA
>JBFWWY010000311.1:0-4922 GCA_050245935.1 Phycisphaerae bacterium
ACACTATCCGAATTTGAAACGACTGAATCTCGCGAAGACGTTGGTGATGGATCTCGGACCGCTTACGAATTTGACCGCGCTCGAACGGCTCGATCTCTCTGAAACGGGTGTCGCTGACCTCGCACCGCTCAGCAATCTGCGCGCACTTTCCCATCTCCAGCTTGGGTGTACGCGTGTGTCGAACGCTGCACCACTTACGGGCCTGCCGCTGCTTCGCGAACTCGACCTCTCGCAAACATTGCTTCACGACGTATCCTCGCTCGCGGGCCTCGCAGCATTGATGCGTCTATCCCTTGCGCGGACTCGCATCAGCGATATCAGCGGCCTTACGCTCCTCCCCGAGCTTCTCGTGCTCGATCTTCATGGGACGGCGGTGGAGGACACCATTCCGCTTGCGAATCTGAAGACGCTCACCCATCTTGACTTGGGAGAGACCGCAATCGAGTTTGTCGCACCAATCGCGCGCTTGCATGAACTGCGCTCACTTCTTCTGAACGGCACGCGCCTCACCGACCTGTCCCGCATCGCGACGCTGAAGAACCTGATTCGTCTTGACGTCGGCGACACACACGTTTCCGACATTTCGGCCCTTGCGGAAATGGCGAGTCTGGAGGCACTGGAACTCGCGAATCTGCCGCTGCAGAATGCCGACCCGCTGGGATCGTTGATCGATCTGCGCATTCTTTCGATCGCGGGCACACAAATACGTGACCTCGCACCGATCGGAAAGCTGCGGCATCTTGTGACGCTCGATATTCGCAACACCCCCGCTGAATCGTTGGAACCGCTGAAGGGCTGCCTGTCGCTCAAATCGTTGATTGTAAGTCGGGAGTCATTCGATGCGGGTGCCCGTGCCGCCCTGATCTCGCGCAATCCGCGATTGCGGATTGTGGAAGAATAGCGATTTCTCAACTTCGCCGCGACGATAAATGACAGGGCGACACAACGCAAATTCGAACAGCATTGTGCATCCGCATCAAGGGGTGCAGACGCGCCTCGGTGAAATGATCGCTACGTCCGGCACACCGGCGCGGACGTCACACGGACGAGCGGCACTGCGCTATTTTTTCCCCAGGCCGCTGAGTTCGCGTTCGATGAAGTGCGTGTCGACGTCGCCGACGACGAAATCCGCGTGGTCGAGAATGGTCTTGTGGATCGGTATCGTCGTCTTGATCGGCCCGACGACGAACTCGTTCAGCGCGCGGCGGGCGGTTGCAATCGCAAGTTCGCGGGTAGGACGATGCACGAGCAACTTGGCGATCATCGAGTCGTAATACGGACTGACCACATAGCCGCTGTACACATGCGTATCGAGGCGCACACCCGGGCCGCCGGGCGGAATCCACTGGTTCACGGGGCCGGGACTGGGGCGAAAGCCGTCAGCCGGCGACTCCGCGTTGATGCGGCACTCGATCGCCGACCCGTTCTGCTTGATGTCGTCCTGCTTGAGCGAGAGCTTCTCCCCCGCCGCGATGCGAATCTGCCACTGTACAAGATCGACGCCGGTGACGAGCTCCGTCACCGGGTGCTCGACCTGAATGCGCGCATTCACCTCTATGAAGTAGAAATTCTCATCCTGATCTACGAGAAACTCGCACGTCCCCGCGGAGTAATAGCCCGCGGTTTTGCACAGCCGCACGGCTGCTTCGCAAAGCTTTTTGCGCGTCTTCGGCGAAATGTGCGGCGACGGCGATTCTTCGATGAGCTTCTGGTGACGGCGCTGGATCGAGCAATCGCGTTCCCACAGATGCACAACGTGTCCGCTCGGGTCGCCGAGCAATTGCACCTCAACGTGGCGCGGGCGCTCGATGAGCTTTTCGATGTACATGGTGCCGTCTTTAAACGCGGCTTCGGCTTCGGTACGGGCATTGCGGAAGTTCGTGCGGAGAGTGACTTCGTTGTGCGCCGGCCGCATGCCGCGACCACCCCCGCCGGCCGCCGCTTTGATCATGACCGGGTAGCCGATCTCATTGGCAATCTGGACGGCTTCTTCTTCGGTGTCGACTTTGCCGACACTGCCGGGGATCAGCGGGACTTTGGCTTCTTTTGCGATTTTTCGCGCCGCAACTTTGTTACCAAGCTTTTGCATCGCCTCAACGCTGGGGCCGATGAACTCGATCTTGCAATCCCGGCACATCTGCGCGAAATGGGCATTCTCCGACAGAAAACCGTAGCCGGGGTGAATCGCTTCAACGTCGGTGATTTCTGCAGCAGAGAGAATCGCGGGCGCGTTGAGATACGACTTGCCGGGTGCTTCGCCGCCGATGCAGATCGCGTCGTCCGCGAGATTGAGATACGCCGCGTCGCGGTCGGCACGGCTGTAGACCGCGACGACTTTCACGCCGAGTTCGCGGCAGGCCCGGATGACCCGCAGCGCGATCTCACCCCGATTCGCAACCAAAATCTTTGAGAACATCTGTTTCGAACCTTGCGGGAGTGAGAAATTATGCGGGTTCAATCGCGAACAGCGGCTGATCGTATTCGACGGCCTGACCGTTGCTCACCAGCATGCGCGTGATACGGCCGGACGTCTCGGCCTTGATTTCATTGAAGACCTTCATCGCTTCGACGAGGCAGACAACCGTGTCCGGACCGACCGTGTCCCCCACCTTGACGAAGGGCGGCGACTCGGGATCCGACGCGGCATAAAACGTGCCGACCATCGGCGAGCGAATGGAATTCTCATGCGAAGAAGCCGCGGGAGCCGACGACGCCGGAGGCGAAGCGGCTGCCGATTGTTGCGGTACTGCCGGCGCGGCAGACGACGGCGCGGATGCAGGCATGGAAGCCGCCTGCACGGGTGCGGCGGACGCAATGATGGGCTGTCCTCTTCGCAGGAGTACGTGCGAATCACCTTCCTGAATTTCGATGCGACTCATGTCGTTCTCGACCATGAGCTCGATCAGCTCGCGAATTTTGTCAACATCCATCGCTTGTCTCTCTTATGACCCACCGCCGCAGGCGGCGAATTCTTCCACTCATGTTCCGACCGACGCGATCGGATAACGCGTCAGCACTTCACAGCCATCATCCGTGACCAGCACGTCATCTTCAAGCCGTACACCGCCGAGCCCCGGCACATAAATTCCCGGCTCGATGGTGATCACCATTCCCGATTCGATGACGGTTTCGCTCTTGGCCCGCAAACCGGGCGCCTCATGAACTTCCAGACCGATTCCGTGGCCGAGCGAGTGTGAAAACTGCGCCCCGAAGCCTGCTTTTGTAATATGCTGCCGCGCAACGCGGTCGAGTGCACCGGTTGTTATGCCCGGTCGTACCGCTTCAATCGCTTGTCGCCGCGCCTCGTCGACAATCGCGTAGATCCGCGCCAGCTTCGGCGCGACTCTACCGACCGCAAAAACACGGGTCAAGTCGCTGACATAGCCGTCGACCCGCGCCCCCCAATCCACCAACACGAGCTGATTGTTGCGAATCTTCGTCGCTTGCGGCTCATAATGCGGCAATGACGCATTCGCGCCCGCGGCAACAATCGGCGGGAACGATGGTCCGGATGCCCCCAGCTTCCGCATTTCGAATTCGAGGCGGGCGGCAATCTCCAGCTCGGTAACGCCGACTTCAATATGCCGCCGTATTTTCTTCATGGCAGCTTCCGCGACGTCGATTGCTTTGCGGATTTTCTGAATCTCGTCGCGATCTTTGGTACGGCGCAGATTCGCCACAATCGGCGGGGCCTCGACGAGCTTTGCTTTCTTCAGGGAGGCGACAATGCCGGCGTGCTGCTGAACAGTCATTGTCGCAGGGTCGATGCCGACCCGGCTGCCGCCGTTCGCATTGATCGCTTTCGCGAGCGTGTCCGGCCCGCGCGATGTGCGGACGACCGCTTTCGCCCACGGCGCTTCGCGGGCGGCAGTCTCAGCGAAACGGCCATCGGTCAGCAAGACGACCGATTTCGCGGTGACCAGCACCGCCCCATCCTCGCCGGTGAAGCCGGTCAGCCACAGTTGGTCCGGATAATGGGTAATGAGCATGCCGGACAGCGCTTCTTCGCGGAGCCGCCGCCGCACCGCTTCCAGCCGCGTCACGTGGATTTTTCGAGCAGAAACGATGTCTTTCTCCGGTCAGGATTGACGTCGCCGGACACTGTAAAGATTGTCCCGGGAAACCGCAATCGACGGGGTTGACGCGTATGCCCGGTTTCCATACCCTACACGGCTCGATTTTCTCGGGGTTGATGCGCTGTGCCGGTGGCAGGCGCCGTTAACGAACATGGTCCGGACCGATCCGGTGCGGACGGCACTTGAAAGAGATTCTCATGGCACGCAATTGCATGTTTACCGGCAAGCGCACCGTCGCGGGCCGCTCCTATTCGCACCGTGGTAAAGCGAAATACCTCGGCGGCGTCGGCCGTAAAGTGACCGGCATCAGCAAGCGCAAATTCAAACCCAATATTCAGAAGGTGCGGGCGGTAATTGATGGCAAAATCTGCCGCCTCAGCGTCAGCGCCAAGGCGATTCGCATGGGCATGATCGTCAAGCCGCCGAAGCGGCAGTGGAAAAAAGAAGAAGCGGCGTAACGACGATCCCGCGATCGCTTGCCTCCCACTCGCGCAATTCCGCCTGGGAGTGCGAGGCTCCCGTCGAGCCGTTTGCAGTGACGCTTGCGAAACCTTGCCGAATGCTTCCTGCAAGATCCGCGTCCCGTCACCATTGGAATTCAGATCGCCGCGACGCCAACAACGTTGCGGCATTTTCATACATGGCCAAACTCACGAACGAACAGGTCCGTCACGTTGCAAAGCTCGCGCGGCTCTCGCTCACCGATGACGAGGTCGACCTGTTCGCTACCCAGCTCGGCGACATCCTGGAATACGTGAAAAAACTCGACGAAGTCGACACCGCACGTGTCACTCCCCTTTCGCATCCCCACGAACAGACAAACGTCCTCCGCGAAGACGAGCCGAC
>JBFWWY010000312.1:0-4916 GCA_050245935.1 Phycisphaerae bacterium
CGGGTCACAGAAAAACTCGGCACTGCGACTTGGCAATAGTTGATCGTATGGCAGATTGTGTTTTTTTGCAAGACTTTTGTTTTTTCGGGAATAATCCGCGCGGAGGGACTCCGCGGGTGCCGGCGGCCGGGTCCGAAAAGTCGGTGTTTCCCCGGGAACAGGAACGCGCGGACCAGTTGACCAATTGTCGTTGCAGAAACGCTACAAGATGATGTTAATCAGACGGTTAGGAACGACGATCACCTTTTTGGGCGTCTTCCCGGACACGTGCGGAACGACTTCCGGAGAGGAAAGGGCGCGGGTTTCGATTTCCGCGTGGTCGCCATCCATTGGAACATGAATTCGCGCCTTGATCTTTCCATTGATTTGAACCGCGATTTCCACCTCTTCGTCACGCGTCAGGGCTTCATCGAATGTCGGCCAGGACTCGTGTGCCAGCGCGGTGGTATTGCCGAGACGATGCCAGAGTTCTTCCGCAATGTGCGGCGCCATCGGACTCAGCAAACGCAGAAATCTCTCAAGCTGCGTTTTCCCCACAGCAGGCGCCTTCTGGGCCTCGTTTGACCAGACGATTAGCTGAGCAATCGCCGTGTTGAACGCAAACCGCGCGAAATCCTCCGTCACCTTCTTGATGGTCTTGTGAAGGAGTTTTTCCAGGTCCGCCGGTGTCTCATTGGTGATGCGCGGATTCAAATGCCATCTTGTTCCGTCTTCGGCGCGCGGGTCTTCGGGAACGAGAACGAGCTTCCAAACGCGCTGGAGAAAGCGGTGAACGCCGATGATGTCGTCGGTATTCCAGGGCTTGCTCTTTTCGAGCGGGCCCATGTACATCTCATACAGTCGCAACGTGTCGGCGCCATATTCGTCGACAATCTCGTCGGGATTGACGACGTTCTTGAGCGTCTTGGACATCTTTTCGACAGTTTCGACGAGGGGCTCACCCGTTTCCTTGTGTACGGGCTTGTCGTCGCGAAACTCGACGAGGTTGTGCGGAAGGGAAACCCCGCGCGCGTCGCGGTACGTGTAACTCTGAATCATGCCCTGATTGAACAGCCGCTGGAACGGCTCCGGCGTGCTGACATGGCCGAGGTCATACAGGAGCTTGTGCCAGAAGCGCGCATAGAGGAGATGCAAGACGGCGTGCTCGGCACCGCCGATGTACAGATCCACGCCGCCGATGGCTGGTTTGCCTTCGGCGTTGACGCCGCTCATCCAGTAGTTTTCGGCGTCCGAATCTGCAAATGCGCTTTCGTTCCGGGGATCACAAAAGCGCAGGTAATACCAGCACGAACCCGCCCATTGCGGCATCGTGTTGAGCTCGCGTCGGTACACGTCACCGTCGATCTCGAGCTGTGTCCAGTCTGCGGCGCGCGAGAGCGGCGTCTGGGGCTCGGCATTGGGATCGTCGCTCGCGGTGGGTCGGAAATCCTCCATTTCCGGGAGCGTCACCGGAAGCATCGCTTCCGGTACGCCGCGAATTTGGCCGTCGTCCTTGTATAGAATCGGAAACGGCTCACCCCAATAGCGTTGCCGACTGAACAGCCAGTCGCGGAGCTTGTATTGAACGGTGCCTTCGCCGAGGTCGCGTTCTTCGAGCCAGGCAATAATTTTCGATTTGGCCTCTGGCGTGGGAAGACCGTTGAGATCGCAGCCGGCAGGAATCTCGTCGCCGGTTGCGGGTGAGTTGACGGCCGTACCCTCCCCGACGAATCCGCGCCAATCCGATTCGCCGTCGGGGGGCTGCACCACCTGAAGAACTGGTAAATTGAACGTCTCGGCGAACTCCAGGTCACGCTTGTCGTGCCCCGGAACGGCCATGATGGAGCCGGTGCCGTAGCCCACGAGTACATAGTCCGCGACCCAGATCGGTATTTTCCTGCGGTTCACCGGATTTACCGCAAACGCGCCGGTGAAAACACCGGTTTTTGTTTTTGCTTCCGCGGTTCGCTCGATTTCGGACTTGTTCCTGGCCTGCGCGACGTAGGCACTCACTTCCTCCCGATGAGCGGGGGTGGTGATCACGGAGACGAGACGATGTTCGGGTGCGAGCACCATGTAGGTGGCGCCGAAAAGGGTATCGGGGCGCGTCGTAAAGACGCGGATGACGTCGTCGCTTTGTTCGCTCGCAAGCTGGAAATCAATGTATGCGCCCTGACTGCGACCGATCCAGTTGCGTTGCATGATTTTGATCGGTTCGGGCCAGTCGAGATCTTCGAGGTCGGCGAGCAGCCGGTCGGCATATTCGGTGATACGAAGCATCCATTGTTTCAGCGGTCGGCGGTACACCGGATAGTTGCCGCGTTCGGAACGTCCGTCATTGGTGACTTCTTCATTGGCCAAAACCGTGCCGAGTGCCGGACACCAGTTCACCGGCACCTCTGCGAGAAACGCGAGCCGGTGTTCGTTCTTGAATTCGTCGATTGCGGCGGGACCGCTTTCCTTCACGTGCGGCGGAATCGGCAGATCCGCAATCGGACGTGCCGCACCGACAACTTTTCGGCCGATGCGATCCGTCCACCGATACTCGGGGTCATACCACGAATTGAAGATCTGCAGAAAAATCCACTGGGTCCACTTGTAGTAGTCGGGCTTGCACGTTGCGACTTCGCGGTCCCAGTCGTAGCTCAGGCCGAGCTTTCGAAGCTGCCGTTTGAAGGTGTCGACATTTTTCTGCGTTGTAATCGCGGGGTGAATGCCGGTTTCAATCGCGTATTGCTCCGCGGGAAGGCCGAACGCGTCCCAGCCCATGGGGTGCAGCACGTTGTACCCGAGCATGCGACGTTGACGGGCGATAATGTCGGACGCGATGTAGCCGAGCGGATGGCCGACATGAAGTCCCGCCCCCGAGGGATACGGGAAAAAGTCGAGCACATAATATTTAGGCTTGTCGCTGCCGGGCTGACCCGGATTCGCGCCGGCAAACACCCGCGCGTCAGCCCAGACCTGCTGCCATTTCGGTTCGATTTCGGCGAATGGATAACTAGCACTCATCGCGGCATTCTAATGGGCAATGTTGCAATTGCCGAATGGATCGGATGCACCGGAGAACAGGGCGGGGGTGCACGATCAGGGAACGCTTGCCGTGGTCGCAAGCGGCTATTCACTGAGTTCTTCGGACGACGCAATTCACTTCCTGCGGTTCATGAGGAGGTTGTGCCCGAATCAAAGATCGGTCTCGTCGTCCTCCGGCTGCTGGGCAGGTTCAAAACCGGTACGCAGCTTTACGTTCTGCGGATCGAAGAAGCCCATCTGAACCTGAAACTGCTCCTGAAAGCCGCGGACGCTCTGGACGCGCTGCTCAAAATCGCCGGCATAGAGGGGCTGCACTTCTTCCATTTCAACAACGATCCACTTGCGGGCGGCGGGAATTCCGATCGCTCCGACGCGGTGCGGTCCGGGCTGCGCAGCGAGGGCAAAAATGTCATCCGCGATGCCGCGCGCTGCGCCGACATTCTGCAAAGACGGCGTGCTGCGCGTGTACTTTCCGAAGATTTTGGAGGGCTTCAGGATTTGCAGTTGCCGCGTCTGCATATCTGACTGGACAGCGTCCGCATTGGCGGGGGCGACCAGTTGGCGTAAGGCGTCGGCTTCATCGTAGGCTTGCTGGAGGCCGACTTCCTTTGCTCGCGCGGCCAGTTTTTCGGCTTGCTCCCTGGCAAGATCGTAGGCACGCTGAAGTTTCAGATCGCGCTTGACCTGTTCTTTCTGCGTTTCAAAGTTATCCGCAGGTCCCGCAGGATCGGTTTCCAGCACCGCGAACAGATAGGGTTGATAGGGAAGCGAGCGCTGAATCACGTAATTCTGCGTCATGAGCACCTGGCTCGGCTCATTCGGCGCGAGCACACTCTGGTGATCCTCTTCCTCCGGTACGAACAATCCTGACACGCGGAACGCGTAGTCCGGCAATGTGAGCCGCCGGCCGCCGGCACCGGACATGGTCGGCACACGTGGGCTGAACGTCTCCTGCAGTTCCTGCTTGTTGGAGAGCGCTGTCAGATTGTAGTTCAGCGGGTATTCATCTTTGTACTTTTCGTAGAGTTCGCGAAGCGTGACGGGCTTCGCAGGCGCTGTCAGAAAGCCGTCTTTGCTCAGCGGCTGGCCCAACCAGGGCTCGAAGGCTTCCGCGCGCAAGATGTCCATGATGCGTGAGGCTTCCTGGATCGCTTTGTACACACGGTAATCCGCACGAACCTGCGTTTCCGCCTCCTCAAACTCCATCGGAACCTTGGGGGGTTTGGTATCCGGTCCGGCTGTGGGGTCCAGAATGCCGTCTTTGGTGTAGAGCTGCTTGTTTTCCTCAAAATAAGTGCGGACATCCGACGTGCGAATTCGATCAATCTTGATCAGGCTGGGATCAATCGTGATGTATTCGACCTTCACGCGGTCGGGCAGACGATAGCCGAATGTCAGTTCATCCGTGTTCGTCAGCGTCGCGACGTCAATATCCTTGCGGGACTCGAAGAATGCGCGCGCTTCTTCATCGGTGGGGTCGGCGACATCTTCGAGCAAGGCTTCGACGTCGATCGTCGATTGGCTGAAGACGGCGGATTCGTTCTGATCGCGGTAGGTCATCTTGGCGCGCGCGAAGCTTTCGCCGGCGGCGAAGCTCTGGATCGTGATCATCTGCGCCACGGACATCCCGTCGCCGATGAACTGATAGATTGAATTCTCGCTTGCGTTGTAGCGTTGCATGAGGGCTTCGACATTCGCTGCGACTTCCCCTTGCCAGCGGGAGATCAGCGCTTGCTTGACCTGATCGACGCCGATGCGAATTCCCATCTTCTTCGCTTCCGCGAGAAGTAGGGCCGTGGCAACGGTATCGCGCGGCAGCGGAATGCCGGCCTGGCTGGAAATCTCGGCCATCGTGTCGGCGTACTGCAGATCGATCTGCGTGATTTTCTGATCGAGGGCTTTGG
>JBFWWY010000313.1:0-4910 GCA_050245935.1 Phycisphaerae bacterium
ATCTGCGTGATTTTCTGATCGAGGGCTTTGGCGGTGCCGATGGCTTGCTGTGACGGTCCCCCGCCGGAGCCGACGAGCGTATTGAGCACGTCGCCGATGAGAAACACCACCAGCAACAAGGCCATGAAAACGAGGATCAGTGTGCGATTGTATTTTTGAAGAATCTTGTTCAGGTTCATTGCATTCGAATCCGTGCGAATCGTAGAGGTCGAGCCAGTTTCCGCAATGGAAAGCCGAGTCGGGCATGATAGGGGAACGGGGGGGTAGGGTCGAGAGTCGTCGGACGAGGATTCGAATGTGGGGAAGGGGGCACTATGAGTCGCAATGCGTGATTTGATACCGCCGAGGTGCCCGTGCCTCCCACGAACTCATCCATCGTTTTCCCCGGTTCGCGGCAGCGGCCCCACGAGGAGGGGAGCCTGCCGCTCAACCTTTGCTGTATTTATTCGTCGGACTGCTGTTGGAGCCGGGCGAATTGTATGGCGTTTTCGATGACGCCGAGGTGGGAATAGGCTTGCGGCACGTTGCCGAGCGCGACGTTGAGATCGGGTTCGTACTGTTCGGCGAGCATGCCGGTGTGGCCGGCGAGTTTGATCTGCTCGTCGAAGAGGGCGCGGGCGTCTTCCACGCGGCCGAGGCGAATAAGCGCGTCGATCAGCCACGACGTGCAAATGTGGAAGCCGCCTTCGATGCCCGGCAGGTGGTCGTCGGCACGGTAGCGGTAGACGGTCGGGCCCGACTTCAGCGATTTTTCGACGGCGCTGACGGTATTGATGAATCGCTCGTCGTGCGCCGGTAGCAGGCCGGCGAGGCCGACATAGAGCGCAGACGCGTCGAGGTCGACGTCGTCGTACGCCGCAGTGAACGCGTTGACGCTTTTCTTGTAACCGTTTTCGAGAATGTCATGCGCGATTTCGTCGCGCAGTGCGATCCAGTCGCTGCGATCGCGATGCAGGAAGCGCTGCGCGATTTTCACGCCGCGATCGACCGCGACCCAGCACATCACTTTTGAATGCACGTGATGGCGCTTGGGACGGCGGACTTCCCAGATGCCGTGGTCGGGATCCCGCCAGCGGAGCTGCACGGCGTGGACCATGGACTCGACGAGCCGCCAATGTTCGGATGAGAGCGGTGCGTCGTGTTCCACGAGCAGGGCGATGAGATCGACGATCGGGCCGAAGACGTCGAGCTGCACCTGCAGCGCGGCAGCGTTGCCGACGCGAACCGGGCGACTGCCGCGATACCCGGAAAGTGCGCCGAGTTCGGCTTCGGACATCACTTCTTCGCCCGTCACGCCGTAGAGCGGGCGGAGCCGCTCCGGCGATTCGGTGACATCGACAAGATCGAGCAACCAGCTCAGGTACTGCATCGCTTCGGTGATGGAGCCGAGTTTGACGAGTGCGGCGGCGGACATCGCGGCGTCGCGCAGCCAGCAGAAGCGGTAGTCCCAGTTGCGAATGCCGCCGAGCGTCTCGGGCAGGCTGGTGGTGCCGGCGGCACAGATCGCGCCTGTAGGGCCGTAGCAGAGACCTTTGAGAACGAGCGCGGCGCGGATGACGAGTTCCCGTTCGACGGGGGGCGGTGTGAGTTGCTCGGCCCAAGACGACCAGAAGAGTTTGGAACGGCGCAGGCGCTCCGCGGGGTTGTTGACGCCCCCGTTCAAACTGCCCGTGCCGTAGCAGAGTTCGAAAACCTGAGTACCGCTGGCGCCCAGATCGAATTCAGCGCGAGCGATTTCGTGATCACCTTGCGTTTCAATATGCCAGTCGACGCCGGGGGCGCGGAGGACAATGGAATCCTGCAAACCTTCGATGCGGAGGCCGCCGTCGCTGACGATGAGGTTGGTGGCGACGCGGCCGAAGTCGAGGCGCGGGGCGAATTCGACTTTCACGCGACCGGCACCTTCCACGATGCGGATCAGATCGGAGCGGCCGGCGCGTTGGGTCGGGCGTCCGCCGGTGCAATCGAGAAAGTCGGTGACTGTGAACTCCGGCCAGGACGTGCGAAGCACGAGCGAGTCGTCAAGATATTTCTGCGAAGCTGGGGCAGCACCGCCGGCGTCGCCGATTCTGAAATAGCCCGCGGTCGGGCCGCCGAGCAGGTCCGCGAACAGCGCGGAGGAGTCGATTCTCGGCATGCACGTCCAGTTGATCGTCGCGTCCGGCGTGACCAGCGCGATGGTGCGCTGATCGGAGAGCATGGAGTGTTTTTCGATCGGGACGGCATGGGCGGTTGCGAGCCATTTCGAGCGGAGATCGCCGAGCCTCGCGAGGAGTCGCGCGACGTCCACGGGTTCGGAGACGCGGTAGGAAGCGCGGGTGTCGCCACCCCCGACCTTGATCGCGACGTCGGGGCCCTGCATCGTTGCAAACGCGTCTTCGTCGGTTTTGTCGTCGCCGACAAATAGCACGGCGGTCGCGCCGAGATGGTGGCGAAGCGATTCGAGGGCATTGCCTTTGTCGGTGGGTACGACGCTGAATTCGATGACCATTTTTCCGCGGCGGATGTGCACGCCGGCGAGTTTTGCCGGTCCGGTTTCGATTGCGTTTAATGCTTCCTCTGCGTCGTCGGGTGAAGCGTTGCGGTAGTGGAACGCGATGCTGGCGGGTTTTGTTTCAAGGAAGCAGCCTTCATGCTGATCGGCAATCGGCGTCAGCACGGCCAGCAGATGCTTGTGGAGTTCAATGGCTTCCGGGGACAGGGAGTGCGCGAAGTCGAGATCGAATTCACTGCCGTGGCTGCCGACGAGATGGACGATATCGGGAAGGCCGACGAGCTGCGCGAGATTGCGGAGCGCGCGGCCGGAGATCACCGCGACTTTGGTATTCGGCAATTCAGAGAGGTGGCGCAGTGCCACGACTGTTTCCCGCAGGGGAAACGCTTCGTCGGGATTGGTCACGATCGGCGCGATGGTGCCGTCGTAATCGGAGGCGACGAGGAGCTGCGGCGTACAGGCGATGGATTCCAGCGCTTGTTCAAGTGTTTTCATGGATGTCGAAAAATCGCTTTCGTGAATTTTCCGGCTATGCCGGCATTGCGTTATTCAATTCTTCGAAGAACCGTTTGGCCCAGTTGAACACGTCGTTGCGTTTCACCACGCGTCGCAGCGCGTGCATGCGGCGCTTCTGCTCGGCAAGGGGCATCCCGATTGCCGTTTTCATTGCGCTCGTCAAATCGTCAATATCGTGCGGGTTGACGTGCAGCGCGGACTTGAGTTCATCGGCAGAGCCGGCAAATTCGCTGAGCAACAACACGCCGGTGCCATCGATGCGCGATGCGACATATTCCTTCGCGACAAGATTCATTCCATCCTGAAACGGCGTCACGATCATCACATCCGCTGCGCCGTAGAGCGCGACAAGCTCGTTGGGTTGCAGACTGCGGCGGAAATAGTGGACGGGCGTGCGGCCGAGTTCGCCGTATTCGCCGTTGATCTCGCCGACGAGGCGCTCGATCGTGGCGCGCATTTTTTTGTATTCCGGGACGCGCTCGCGACTCGGCACCGCGACCTGTACCAGTACGCACTTGTCGGCCATCTCTTTGTCGGATCGCAACAACTCGCGAAACGCCTTCAGCCGCGCGTCGATGCCTTTGGTGTAATCGAGCCGGTCGACGCCGAGGAGAATTTTGCGATGTCCGCTGAGCCGGTGCTGGAAGCGGGTTGTACGCTGTTTGACTTCCGGTAAGCGTGCGATGCCGTCGTAGCGCTCGAAGTCGATGGAGATTGGAAACGGGCCGACGTGGATCGTGCGATTGTTGTATTTGAGTGCGACGCGCGGGCCCTGGGCGTTGTTGAAGCGGCGGGCAAGCTGCGCGAAGTTTTCCGCGCCGAGCGAGCGCTGAAAGCCGACGACGTCCGCGCCGAGCAGGCCTTCGAGAATTTTTTTTCGCCACGGCAACTGGCTGAAGAGCTCGGTCGGCGGGAACGGAATGTGCAGAAAAAAGCCGATGCGAATGTCGGGCCGCAGTTCGCGCAACATGCCGGGGACAAGTTGCAGTTGATAATCATGGACCCAGACCATGCCTTTGGGTGCGACGTGCTCGGCGGCGATCGCGGCGTAGCGCGCGTTCACGTGGACATACGGATGCCACCAATGCCGGTGAAATTCGGCTGGACGAATGCCGCCGTGATAGAGCGGCCAGAGTGTGCCGTTGGAAAAGCCCTCGTAATAGGTCTTGATTTCTTCGGCGCTGAGCGCGACGGGGACCGCGTTCATATTGCCGACACGGATGGAGGCGGGCAATTTGTCGTCACCGTCATACCAGCCGATCCAGGTGCACTCGCGTTCGTTGAGCACGGGCTCCAGCGCCGAAACGAGACCACCGGGGCTGGCCTTCCAGCCGCCGCCCTCATCGTCGTCGGCTTTCTGAACCGGAAACCGATTCGCGACAATCACGACCTCACTGACGCTGCGCCGGGAATGGTCATTGGAACGCGGCGGATTTTCTCCCGCCGTTTCTTGAACGGGTTTTGAGATCGGCGTCCGCGTAACAGTCATATCGCGCCCTTTGTTCAGTTCAGCAGGAAAGCCGGGCCGGCAGCGATCATGGGTCGCGGGGCCGCTTCCACAATTCTTTCACGCAAAGGTGCATGGTAGCGCTTGCGCCTATAGCAAACGTAAAATTCACCTTAACGCGAGATAATTTTCCTGCAGGCAAGAGCGCGAAAAATTTTCTTTTTTGCAACGCCAATCCGGGGCGAAACACCCGATGATTATGCGTTGCCGGTGCGCCGGCGACGCTCAGTCCGTCTCCAGTGCGCTTAATGCATCGAGCAATTTCGGAAAGTACACGTAGCCCGGGCCGCCTTGCATCATGATGACGACTCCGCCGGCCTCGAGAATCTGGTCGCGAGTCGCGCCGGCCTTCAGGGCTTTTTCCACGTGGGAATAGATGCAGGGTTCGCACCG
>JBFWWY010000314.1:0-4904 GCA_050245935.1 Phycisphaerae bacterium
GTCCGGCACGGAGGCACGGACGCTACCGGAAATTCAACGTCCGGCACGGGGGCACGGACGCTACCGGGAATTCTACGTCCGGCACGGAGGCACGGACGCTACACCTTGTGCGTGCAGTTCGGCTTACTTCGCGGGGCCGAGGCGCTGACCGAGCGCGAAGCCGGCGAAAGCGCCGAGAATGGCGAGCGTGTTGTGCAAGATGATGTTGAGCAGTGCCATCCATTGCAGGCCGCTGGCAAATAGAACTCGGGTGTCGTTGGCAAACGTTGAAAACGTCGTGAAGCCGCCGAGCAGTCCAATAGTGATGGCGTCGCGGGCTTGGGCGGTCAGATGCAGCCGCGTTGCACCGGTGCTCCACATGAACCCCATCAGAAATGAACCGAGCGCGTTCGCGATTAATGTTCCTGTCAGCACATGTGAAAGATCGCCTATCGGCATACCGGCGTTGACTCGCGTGGCGAAATTCGAGAGCAAGAAGCGAAGTATGGAGCCGACTGCGCCGCCGATGCCGATGAGCGCGATATGCATCATGTTGGTACTCGCGTGGGTCTTGTAGAAAATTAGACGCGCGATTCTGGCGGGGCTAATCGAAATTTGCAAACATTGCACGGCCGGAGCGCGATTTGGGTTTGTGTCCACCCAACCGCGCTGTGCATCCGTCCCCCACCCTTCGCCGCGATACCACATTACTTGAATGCGGATGTTTTCTGCGCGGCTAAGGATGGGGCACCGGATTTTGAGCCCCTCGCGGCCGCGGGTGAACACCCGGTAACTGTGCTTCGCGGCAGTGCGCGCGAGAGATCGGGGGTTGGAGATTCTGGGCGGATTCTGCATAATCGCAAAAGATGAAAAAGACAGCTTCAGATGTTGAAACTCCGCACGTTGCACGCCGCGAGAACGCTGCTGATTCCGTGCCAACCGTCCGCAGCTTGCACCAGGATGAAATCGCAGCGGTGCTCCAGCAATATTGGGGCTACGACACATTGCGCCCCCACCAGCGTGAGGCGATCGCGGCGGGAATTGCCCGGCGCGATTCGCTGGTGGTTCTTCCGACCGGCGGCGGCAAATCCATCTGCTATCAGATTCCGCCACTGGTCGCCAAACGCACCGATATCGTTGTTTCGCCGCTGATTTCGCTGATGAAGGATCAGGTCGACGCGTTGCGGGAAATCGGCTACCCGGCGGTTGCGCTGCATAGCGGGCTGGACAGTGCGGCGCGCAGCGAGGCGGAGCAGGCGATCGTTGCCGGTGGTCAGCGACTGATTTTCGTCGCACCGGAGCGATTGTTTCAGCCGAGCTTTCTGGGCTTGCTCGGTCGCATCGAAATCGGAGCATTCGCGATTGATGAGGCGCACTGCATCAGTCAATGGGGACACGATTTTCGACCGGAGTATCGCCAACTTGCATCGCTTCGGCGGAGATTTCCGGCGGTCAGCATGCACGCATACACCGCGACGGCGACACCGCGCGTGCGCGAAGACATCGTGGCACAGCTTCACCTGCAGGAACCGGCGATTCATATCGGGACGTTCGATCGACCGAATCTCACGTATCGCGTTGTGCAGCGCGTGGACCTGGAAGAACAGGTGCTCGCGGCGGTTCGGCGGCACGCACATCAGGCGGTGATTATCTACTGCATCAGTCGACGCGATACGGAGAATCTTGCCGGCTGGCTGGCGGCGTCGGGCATTCGCGCGGGTCACTATCACGCGGGGATGGAAGCGGCGGACCGGCAGCGCGTGCAGGACGCGTTTCAGAAGGAAAAGCTGGACGTGGTCGTGGCGACGGTTGCCTTTGGGATGGGGATCGATCGCGGTGATGTGCGGTGCGTCATTCATGCTGCGATGCCTAAGAGCGTGGAGCATTACCAGCAGGAGACGGGCCGCGCGGGGCGTGACGGCCTGCCGGCGGAGTGTATCCTGTTTTACTCCGCGGCCGACACGATGCGCTGGCAGGATTTGATTGCCAAAAGTACAGGCGAGCAGCGCACGCCACCTGAGGTATGCACCGCGCAGGAGCAACTGCTGGCGCAGATGCGGGCGTACTGCACGTGCCCGGAGTGCCGGCATGATTTTTTGAGCGGGTATTTCGGACAAAAATATCCGCACGAAAACTGCGGCGCATGTGACACGTGTCTCGGCGAATCACCGGATACGGAGGACGCGACGGTGCTGGCACAGAAGATTCTCTCCGGTGTAGCGCGCGTCGAGCAGCGTTTCGGCGTGCGGCACGTGATGGATATGTTGCGCGGAAAATCGACGAAACTGATTCGCGATTGCCGGCACGACAAGCTGAGCACGTTCGGCTTGTTGCGGGGAATGGATGAGAGCGATCTGCGAAATGTCATTTTTCAGATGATCGATCGGGCGTTGCTGGATCGCACGCCGGGTGATCGCCCGTTGCTGAAACTGACGCGCGCCGGCCTGGATGTCATGCGCGGCGAGAAGAAGATTCGCCTCGCAATGCCGCAAGCGATTCGCGCATCGGCAGTCGCGAACATTGAACCGGTGGACGTGTGGGAAGACGTGGATCGCGGGCTGTTTGACGCGTTGCGGACTTTCCGGCGGGAGATCGCTGAGGAGCGAAATGTTCCGCCGTTTGTAATTTTCGCGGATACCACCTTACAGGACCTGGCGCGGTTTCGACCGGCGGAAGTCGAAGAATTGCAGCATATTCGCGGGATCGGCGAGAAGAAGCGTGCCGATCTTGGGGATCGCTTCGTGGACGAAATCGTGCGCTACTGCAGCGAGAACGGCGTGACGTGCCCAAATGAGGAAGCAATGCAACGACCGCAACGTCGTGCCCCGTCACCCGTCCGAAAGAAAAAGAAGAAGGCTTTTTCCGCTGCGCGGGCAAAAGCGATTGAGCTTTTTGCAGAAGGCCGTTCAATTGCTGAAGTCGCTCAGCAGATTGATCGGGCAATCAGTACCACGGCGCAATACCTCGGCGAATATATAGAAACGCATCCCTCGACATCGATCGCGCCATGGGTCGCACCGGAGGTTGAAGCGCGTGTAGCAGATGCGGCTCGCGAAATGGAAACCGCATATCTCGGACCGATCCGCGCCAGACTGAATGATGAAGTTTCGTTCGAAGAGATACGACTTGTGGTTGCGAAGCTTCGCGGGCAAGTGGGTTCCTCCGAGTGATTCGGGTGGGCGAGCATCATCCTCACGGCAAAACTCAGTTTCCACCGGGAAAAATTGCGTGACAATCGGGCCTTGCAAGTCCGAAACCATCGAAGACGCTTCACCGCCAGCGATATTCTCGATGCGGTAAACCGGTGACTAAAATTCAGCGATTTGTCAGGTTCGAGGCCTATCGTGATGGCGATGTCAAAAGGTGCGACCCCCGCTTCCACACCCGGTAATCGTGCTGCCACGTGGCGCGACAGCCAGCCGATGGCCAAGGCCGCCGTCCGTGGGCCTGATGCGCGATCTACACTTCGTCGTGTCGAAAGGCTCACAAAAATTTTGGATCAGAATTGGACAATACCGGGGACGCGGTTTCGTTTCGGGCTGGATCCGCTGATCGGCCTGATCCCCGGCGTGGGTGACGCTGTGTCCATGGGGCTTTCGATCTATCCGATTGTCGAGGCGTGGCGTCTCGGGGTTCCCCGCCGCTTGCTCGGCCGTATGGTCGCGAATATTGTTCTTGACGGAATCATCGGCGTAATTCCGGTCGCCGGTGATGCGTTCGATTTTGTCTTTCAGGCGAACCGTCGCAATTTGCGTTTACTGAAGCGACACGTGAACAAACATTTGGCCGGAGCAAACTCGCTCGCCCGCCGTGTGGGAGAGTGACGCATCGAATCGCGACGCGCCGTCGTGCCAACTCGTAGACTGTTAACGACAACTCTGGTGGAAAATTCAGCAACACACACTCTGGTTCTTGCGCTGGCATGGGCAGCACGAATCCTCTCAGCAGGGTTGATCGTTGTCACCGTTCTTCCGTTGCTGCGAACCGGAGAATGGTGGGTACGGCTCTGTGATTTCCCGCGTCTCCAGATTTCCACCGTCATGCTGATCACCATTCTGTTGTGGGCAGCGCACGGATTGATAGCGGTGTGGTCCAGGGAACACTGGATTTTTCTTTCAACGCTCCTTGTCCTTGGATGCTGGCAGGTAAGCCACGTGATTCCGTTTACACCTCTCTTGAAGAAAACGCTGCCGGATGCCGCGAACGGCCCTGCTGCAGTTCGGCTGCTTGTCGCCAATATCAAATTCG
The DNA here is from genome assembly GCA_050245935.1 of Phycisphaerae bacterium. Lineage (GTDB taxonomy): Bacteria > Planctomycetota > Phycisphaerae > UBA1845 > Fen-1342 > JALHOX01. The sequence continues at coordinate 4,228 of JBFWWY010000314.1, forward strand.
AAAACCAGTTGTACGACGAGGTTGCGGAGTCGATACGCGCGCTCGATCCGGATTTGTTGCTGCTGATCGAGATCAATGATCGCTGGCACGGGGCGCTGCAGACCGTTCGCGACGACATGCCCCATCGCGTTGAGGCGGTGGCGGACGATGGGCTGGGCATCGCGCTGTGGTCGAAATTGAAACTTGAAGGTTCGCATGTCGAATATCTGGTATCCAGAAAACGCGCGTCGATTTTTACCACGGTCGTCTTCGCCGATGGCCGGAAGGCCAACTTCGTCGGCCTGCACCCGACGCCGCCGGGGCTGGATGATGACACAAGCGAGGGGCGGCGAGACAGCCGGGAGCGCGACGCGGAACTTGTTCTAGTCGCGAAAAAAATTGCCGACGCCAACGGCGATCCCTGGATCGTCGCGGGCGATTTCAATGACGTTGCGTGGTCGCACACGACGCGGCTATTCAAGCGCATCAGCGGAATGCTTGATCCGCGCGTCGGCCGTCGACTCGCAAACACGTACCACGCGAAATACAAGCTGTTTCGCTATCCGATCGATCACGTCTTTCTGTCCGAAGGTTTTGCCATTTCATCCCTTTCGCGCGCCGAACTGCCCGGTTCCGATCATTTCGCGATGACGACGGATCTTCAGTTGCAACGTGAGGAAGGAACAACTCCAAAAGAA
>JBFWWY010000315.1:0-4898 GCA_050245935.1 Phycisphaerae bacterium
CGGTGTTACGTGATGAGAATCTGTGTGATCGACCGGAATTGGTGGGAGACTACTCGTTCGACACATAGAGCAGAATCGAAAGAAAACGCGACTCGCCAATCAAAGATCGACACCGAGTATTCAAATTGGAGACCACTATGAAGCTGAATCCCCGCGACATTCCCATCGTCAAGCTCATTCCACGATACGAACGTAAAGTCAAGAAGAGAGATTACGAACGGATTGCAGCCAGCATTTTAGCGGTTGGACTGATCGAGCCGTTAGTCGTCTGCCCCGAAGGCGACGGTTTTGAGATTCTCAACGGTCATGTTCGCTACCAGATTCTTCTCGAAATGGGGGTCGAGTCCGTTCCCTGTCTCGTGCGCAATGAGAAGGACGGTTATACGAATAACCGGATGGTCAGTCACCTTTCGCCGATTCAAGAGACTCGGATGATCCGCAAATCACTCGACGAACTCGACGAACAGACCATCGCCGAGGCGCTGGCAATCACGGTTTCCAGTCGGATGCACACGTCATTGCTCAAGGAGCTTCACCCGAGCGTGGCAAGGGCATTTGATGTGGGAAAAATCACGAAAGCCTGTGCCAGGGAATTGACTTACGTGAAACCAAAGCGACAGGATGCGATTCTCAGCGTGATGGAGCATCACAATGATTTTAGCATCGCTTTCGCACGCGCTCTGGTTTTAAAGACGGCTCCCGCCCTGCGCAACAAGAAAATTCGAGGGGGCAATCCGTGGGATACGAGTGAACGAAAGAAACTCGACTTACTGAAAGCGTTGAAGGAGGCTGAGGAGAAACATGACTTCTATTCGAGTCTGTATCGCCAGTATTCAATCAACCTGCTGAAACTGGTGATCTATGCGCGGACTTTGATTTCCAACAAACGCGTCTCTGCGTACTTGGAAGAAAATTACCCAGACGTCCATCTTAGGTTTCGCGAAATCATCAGCCGAGCGGAGGGATAGTCGTTACGATGTCGAGCAATGGTTCGTCCATCGGTCAGCTGAGCCGCGACGGAGTTTTGAAGGAAATTCTTCGCCGCGAGCGGGATGGACTACCCTTGAAAACGCGCCTTGTTCATCAATCCGATCCAGACCTCTTCAAATCCGCATGTCGCCAATTTGGGTCGTGGCGGAAAGCGTTGCAATATTCCGGAGTTGATCCCAAACACGTTTCGCCGCGTCGCCACTGGACTCGGGATTTGGTCGTCACAGAAATTCGGCGATACTGCTTGCGTGGGTCTGCGATGGCTTCGACGAAAATGCGCGATCGCGATTCCGGGCTTCTTGGTGCAGCGCACCGTTTTTTCGGTTCCTGGTCTCGCGCACTTTACGCCGCAGGTATCGACGCGCAGCAGTATTGTCAGTCTGCGGACTGGAACCATGATCAGATCATCGAGGCCATTCTCCTACGTGCCGTGAAACGCGAACCATTGGGAAGTCGGACCGTCCGCCCGATGAGTTTCAAAACGGCTGCCATCGCGGAATTTGGTTCGTGGTATTCGGCGTTGGCGGCAGCAGGGCTCGATCCCGACACGTACATCGAAGAAATTTGCCACTCACAAAGTCGCAGGCTCAAAAACCGCGGCGATATCAGGAAAGCGATATTGCAGCGGGAATCGCTTGGCCTTTCCCTCACACATGAATCGATGAAACTGCAGGATCGTCGTCTTGTCAATGCCATCCGCCAGCACTTCGAGACGTTTGATGATGCACTGATTTATGCCGGATTTGAGTGCGAGGCTTTCATTGGACGAGACAAGTAGACCTCTGAAAGTTGAAAACGGCATGGCTGAGCGGGATGACGTTTGCAAACATTGCTCCCCTGAAATAGAGGTTCCTGATGTTTCCGAATCGTTGGAATGGTTGCCGGGGCCCGTCCCGTGGGGATTCTGGAACGATCGGAAAAACCGTCGCCGGTACATGGTCTGGTTGGGGCAGATACTGGGATTCGTCCATCCGGATGACTGGTATCAGGTACGATGCTCTGATTTCAGGAAAAACTACGGCAACGGCCTTCTAAAACGCTTCTCAACATCTCCAATCTCTCTCCTGCGTGATTTTCTCCCAAACCAGAATTGGAAGGAATGGTCGTTTTCTCAGGTTCCAATGGACTTCTGGGATTCACACGTTAATCGGCAACGGTACTTAAAGTGGTTGGGCCGCCGATTGGGGTTTCAAGACATGGATGATTGGTATGGCGTTTCGGTTCAATCGTTTCGTGACAACTCGGGGTCTGGATTTCTTTACCGATTTACGAATTCTCCCACGCGCGCTGTCATGGCCTGCTTCCCCGACATCGATTGGAAGGAGTGGTTGTTTGGCACGGTTCCTCCTGGATTTTGGCTCGTGCGTGCCAATCGAGTTCGGTATCTGCAATGGCTGGAGCGGGAGCTTGAGATTACTCATCCCGACGGCTGGTATACTGTCAAACAAGCGGACTTCTTCTATCGTTGCGGAACATCGGTTTTGCAAGACTACTATCATGGATCGCCGGGAGCGGCAGCAAAAGACCTCTACCCGAGGCATTGCTGGTACGAGTGGCTGTTTACACAAGTGCCGGATGGGTTCTGGAAACTCCGAGAGAACCGTCGTCGGTACATGAAATGGCTCGGTGAGCAAATCGGTGTCCGACAACCGTGCCACTGGCAATGCGTCACCAAACAGCACTTCCATGAGAATTTCGGTCGCTATCTCTTTGAAACAGAATATGAGCGCTCCGTCCACAAGGCGGTCTGCGATTATCTACCACAATACGATTGGCGGCCGAACGCGTTCTCGTCGTAGCGCGATCGCTTCTGCAGATTGCTCGCTGATCGTGCATCGCGCCACACTCAAACGCGGTAGGTAAATAATAGAGGGACAGCGAATATTCCCACTGAGATAACGCCGTGGCGGACAATTTCGACGACACCATTCGCGAAAATGCGCAGGGGCCGGCAAAAGCCAGCGGCGATGCCGGCAGCATCGAACAGCACTCCCTCAAAGACCAGATCGAAGCCGATCGATATCTGAATTCCAAGAAGGCAGTCAACGCGAAACAGCGCGGCCTTCGATTCTCGAAACTCGTGCCTCCCGGTACGGAGTGATTCTTGAACTGGCTGAAACGTCTTTTCCAGAAACCCGCTGCGCCTGTCGCGCGGTCACTCGCCGACACCATCCGCTTTCTGCGGGGGCGTTACGACGCCGCGCTGTCGACGGACAACAACCGCCGGCATTGGGCCGGTGCAGACGGTTACTCGGTCAACACGGCCAATAACAGCGATGTCCGCCGGCTGCTGCGGAACCGCTCACGGTACGAAGTCGCCAACAACAGTTACGCGAAAGGCATCGTTCTCACCCTGGCGAATGATGTCGTCGGCACCGGTCCCCGGCTGCAGATGTTGCTGGAGAATCCGGAAGCCAACCGGCGGATTGAATCCGCTTTTACCCAATGGGCGAGAGTCATCCGGCTCCCCGAAAAACTCCGCACGCTGCGGATGGCCCGCGCCCAGGATGGCGAAGGATTCGGGATGCTGATCAACAACCCGCTGCTGCCGTTTCCGCTGCAGCTCGATCTGCGTCTCGTCGAAGCCGATCAGGTCACGACGCCTGATGTCGTCATTGACCGGACCAACATCGTCGACGGCATCGTGTTCGATGAAATCGAAAACCCGATCGAATATTACGTGCTGACCCACCATCCTGGCGACCTGCAATCGGGGCTGGATCAGGATTATGAACGGGTCCCGGCCGAATTGATGATTCACTACGTGCGGCGCGATCGTCCGGGGCAGATGCGGGGCATTCCTGATATCACACCAGCGCTGCCGCTGTTCGCCATGCTGCGGGATTATTCGCTGGCGACGCTGGACGCGGCGAAAGCGGCCGCCTACTTCGCCGGCATCATTTACACCGATGCGCCGCCGAACGGCGAGGCGGATGCCGTCGAACCGATGGATCACATCGAACTCGAACGCAACATGCTCCTCACCATGCCCGGAGGCTGGAAGCTCGGGCAAATTCGAGCCGAACAACCGACCGGGTCATACGGTGAGTTCAAACGCGAGATTCTCAATGAAATCGCGCGCTGCCTCAACATGCCGTACAACGTCGCAGCCGCAAATTCGTCGGGCTACAACTATGCCTCCGGGCGATTGGATCATCAGACCTACTTCAAATCGATCCGCGTTGAGCAGGCTCATCTGGAAGCAGCCGTCCTCGATCGCCTGCTGATGACCTGGTTTGAAGAGGTTACCCGAGTTCCGGCACTCCTTCCTGGCGAACTCGGGCGGTCATTACGCAAACAGCGGATCGCAGAGTTATCGCACCAGTGGTTCTGGGACGGCCACGAGCACGTCGATCCCGCGAAAGAAGCCAACGCGCAGGCGACGCGCCTGTCATCCCACACGACAACGCTCGCGGATGAATACGCCCGCCGCGGCCAGGACTGGGAAACCCAGCTGCGCCAGCGCGCCAAAGAAAAAACGCTCATGACGGAACTCGGTCTGGATGGTCCAGAGTCGAGGGGCGAGAGTCCAGAGCAGGAAGATGAACATGCCGACGAAAACCAAACTGCTGACGCGGCCTGAGGAAACGGTCCCGGCCGAATTCCGGATCATCGAAGCTGACGGCGAATCGGATTTCGCGCTGATCGCCGCGGCGGAAAGCGAAGAATCCGGCGAATCGCCGTTGCGGCGGTTCACGATGACGGCCTACACCGGCGGCAAACTCATCCTGCCGAACTTTCCGCATCCCGTCGTCGTCGATCTGAGTGGCCTGCGCATTCCGGCGAAGAGCCGGCCGATTCTGCGGGACCATTCCCTTGCTCAGATCGTGGGGCACACCGAAGCGATCGATATCGACCGCTCCGCGTTGCGATTAACGGGCGTGCTGTCCGGATCGAACACGCATACT
>JBFWWY010000316.1:0-4873 GCA_050245935.1 Phycisphaerae bacterium
ACAGGAATCATCAAAGTTCCGCGAACAACCTCCATTGTTCGCGGAACTTTTTTTGTGTCTCCCTGGGTCTTCCTGCATAAGAGCGCCGGGGTGGCCCAGACAACCGGCACGGTTGTCTGGGTGACGGAGTCACAAGAGGCGGCAGCGAATCGTCCGTCTGCCCCTCTTCAATCGATCCAGCGGATCGGAACTCCGACGTCGCGCCCTTGCTACTACCATCCGGCTGAGCTCCACTGCCATGCTGGTCCGCACGAAATCGATGAGGCCAGCCTCTTGCGACTTCGTCACCCAGACGCCGGTGCGTCTGGTCCACCCCGCGGAGAGTGCACCGCAACGCCGAAGTAATCCGGCGACCGACCGCAGTCCGTCGATTCGCGCAACGAATCCCACTGCGTTCCGCGCGACAGGAATTATCAAAGTTCCGCGAACAACATCCATTGTTCGCGGAACTTTTTTTGTGCGCTGGTGACGAATTAAGTAGCATCGAAATGAGTGATGTTCGTGTTTGACTCGATTTTCGGTCTTCTCATTTTTGATGAGCCATGCCGCAACACCGTTCACTGAACTTTCGTTTCCCGACGCGCGCAGTTCTCGGTGATCAGCATCCGCGCGGCGAAGTGTTCGCACAGAAGCTTCAAGTCGCGGTGAGCCGTGTACACACGATCTCACAGCCGATCGACAACTGGCGTGATTGCGGCTGGGAATTCGTCTTCACACCCGAAGGAGAGGAATACAGCTGCGTGCTCTCGGTCCTCGACGACGACACAACGCTGATTCAAGTCGCTCCGAAACGTGAGCCGAATGTAGTTCTCCGACTCTTCGGCCAACGCCGGTCCGCCACCGACGCCGGCATTGAGCGCCGACGGAACGAATTTCTGAAGATTCTTAGAGACACGTTGCGAATCGAAAACATCGCATTCGCATATGACCGATCGCCGCTACTCTGAGCCCGCGACGACGAGGATCGCGAGCCACCCTCTCTGGCCGGGGTGGCCCAGACAACCGGCACGGTTGTCTGGGTGACGGAGTCACAAGAGGCGGCAGTACATCGTCCGTCTGCTCCTCTTCAATCGATCCAGCGGATCGGAACTCCGACATCACGGCCTTGCGCATACCATCTGGCTGAGCTCCACTGCCATTCGACGGTCTTTTCCACCAGTCCGGACCGGACCGGGTTCATGTGCATGTAATGCAGCTTTTCTTCGAGCTTCTGCCGACTGTAGATATGAAACGCATAATACTTCCTTTGCCAGAATGGCTCCTCCTTCGGAATCGTGGCAACATACTCGGCGAGCTCTGACGCTTGAAACCGTTTGAGGCAATAAGATGAGCGCTGCTTCCATTGCTTCATAAACGCGCCCAGTTGGCCTCGCTGAGGAAGCCACAACACGGCATGGACGTGATCCGGCATGAGGACAAAACCGACGCACCGAGCCTGCTGTTTTCCGAGTTCTGAGTGGAGCACGCCCAGCACGATTCTCCGGGCTCGGTCATGATCGAGTCGCCGGCGACGTTTGAAGCAGGAGAACGTTACGAAATGAGCGTAGAGCTCGTTGTCGTAGATGCGCCGTCGAACCATTGCAGCATTCTGGTCCGGGCGGAATCGAGAAGGCAAGCCTCTTGTGACTTCGTCACCCAGACGCCGGTGCGTCTGGGCCACCCCGCCAGTGAAACGAACGGGTGAGCGAATGATGGGGGACAAAGTCAACATCACGAAAGTATCTCCCGATTCCGCCAAGTTCGCGGCGTTTGTGGTTTGCGCCGCCATCGGTATCTGCGTGGTTTTAGCTTATCCGTTCTTCCATTCATTCGAAAATGGACGTCAATACGGGGCATTCAGCAAGTCAGCTGATGCTCTACGGCACTACGTCAAACAGAAGCACGAATGGCCTCGCGATTGGGAATCGTTGTCACCCTCTTTCCGAGTTGTCGATCCAACTGAGAGACTGGGCAGCGTTTCTGAGTTGAAGGACCGCGTTGACATCAACTTTGGGGTGGACCTTAACAAGCTACCGCAGTCGGAGGACTGGTATATTCGCTGGAAAGCTCCGCAGACGAGCCCAGCAAGGATAGAGCATGAAGTCAGTGAAAATGCCATGCTGCGTGAAGACGTTGCCTTGATTGTTCGCCGACGACTTCCTGTACAAAAATGACCGTCCTGTACAAAAATGTTGTCGCACGAAAAATGAAGCGGAAAACGAGTTCGGCGCCGGGGTGGCCCAGACAACCGGCACGGTTGTCTGGGTGACGGAGTCACAAGAGGCGGCAGCGAATCGTCCGTCTGCTCCTCTTCAATCGATCCGGCGGATCGGAACTCCGACATCGCGGCCTTGCGTATACCATCTGGCCGAGCTCCACTGCCATGCTGGTCCGCACGAAATCGATGAGGCCAGCCTCTTGCGACTTCGTCACCCAGACGCCGGTGCGTCTGGGCCACCCTGTGGAATCAATTGTCTGGCTGACCGCTGAAAGCTGATCGCTGAAAGCTTCCTCAATACCTCGCCAGCGAGGTGTCGATTTCCTGGGCCCAGCGGTCGATGCCGCCGGACATGCTGATCGCTTCCGCAAAACCCTGATTGCGAAGCCACATCGCGACGCGCAGGCTGCGGCCGCCGTGGTGACAGCTGATGACGATCCGCTTGTCGCGATACGGCTCGAGTTCCTTCGCGCGGTCCGCGAACTCGCTCATCGGAATCAGCGTCGCTTCGTCGATCCGCACGAGCGCGTGTTCATCCGGCTCGCGGCAGTCGACAAACAGAAAATCCTCGCCGGCATCGAGCCAGCCACGGACAGTACGGCAATCAGTTTCGAGGGGGGTCATAAAAAAGCTTTCAGCGGTCAGCGTTCAGGTTTCAGCCATGCGATTGTTCCGACGACAAGTCGTCGGCTTGGGAATCGGTCGCGATTGATCCCGAATTACCGGTAGCCCGTAGTCGGTAGCCCGTAGCCCGTAGTCGGTAGCCCGTAGTCGGTAGCCTATTCCACCACGCCCATTCGCTGGCCGATTTCGCGGAGGACTTCGACGTCGCTGTCGGGGCGTTTGGTGTTCTGGGGATGCGTGGCATCGCAGCCGATCCAGCCGCGGAGTTTCAGGAACTGGGCGGCGTTGTGTTTGTAGCCGGGGCCCGGTGCGCGGAAGGCGAACGCGCCGAGGTACTGAAGTTGATCGTTGAGTTCGTAGAACCGCGGATCGCCTGCTTCCCAGTACGCGTCGCGCTTCGCGAAGAGATCCGGGGCGAAGGTGCTCAAGCCGAGCAGGTAATCGCTGCCGTACATCACCATATCGATCGCGAAATCATTTCCGGTGTAGACGATGAAGTCGGGCCGCTTCGCATCGCGGAGCTTGAGTCGTTCCCATTCCGGCTCGCGGTGAAACGAGGAATGCTTTGCGCCGAGGCATTGGGGAATCTCCATCATCCCGGCGTAAGTTTCGAGATCGTAGATCGCGCCGAACGGAGCCAGATCGCGCGTCAGTTCGAAGCCGAGGAAACGATCGTTCGCGCGCGCGAGAATGGAATAGGAGCGAACAATTTCCGGGCCGGGCTGGTTCACGAGTCCGTACGACTGGAACACGATCGGCAGTCCGCCGTGTTCGCTGATCGCTTCCATCTGTCTTAAATACGCATCGGCTGCGAAGCGCGCACCGGGCTGATCGAGCACGAATGCGCCGGCAACAAACTCCCGCCCGCCGAGAATGTGGCGGGTGCGTGCCAGGACTTCGCGGCGAATCGCGTCATCGATGAGATTGACGTAGCCGGTGTCCATGTTGACGGCGGGAGTGAGCCCCGCGTCGGCGGTGCGCTTGACGTGCGCTTCGAACGCGGGCCAGTCGATTGCGCCGCCGGATTCAAACGGCAGAAGAATTGCGGAGATGCCGCGGATGCGCCGCCTGGGACGAATCATCGCGATCGGATCGAGAGGCGCATCAGTCACATTGTCACCCCGTTCCCGTTGTGCCGGATTGCCCGCATGCGGAATTCGAAAACGTTCACGACGATCGTACAGAAAAGGGGAAAAGGAGACCAACGGCGCACGTCAGATCGCGCGCTCGAAGTGAGCGCAGGCAAGCCACGCATTTTTTTCCAGAAAAACTCGTCGAGCGGATGATTTTGGTTTGCCATTCTGAAACGATCTCTGTAAGCTCGCGTTCACTGATTTGTGGGAAACACGCCCAAAACGATCTTTGAAAACCAGTTGAAAGTGGGTTTTTGACCCAGTAAGATAAAACGAGCCGGTGACCACGAGGTCACGGCTCAGCAGCAGCGCATTTTCACATCGACCCCAGTACGGGAGAGTCCGCGTGTCGCCGGAGACGTTCATCACCGGAGAGGTGAAACGAACTCTCGACGACCGCTTCCGGCTCTCGCTTCCGGTGGAAATGGCAGAGGCCGTATCAGATCAATCAGGTGACACCATCCTCGCGAAGGAACGGGACGGATGCTTGAGCCTGTGGCGCGCGGCCGACTGGCAAAAGCGCCTTGATGACGGCGTGGGTCTCATCCGGCAAAAGATTTCCGCCGGCCGTATGGAACAGCGATGGAGCGATGTTCAGCGGCTGGGGAGGCTTCTGTCGACCCGTTATCGTACGGTCAAGCTTGCCAACCGCTCACGGCTTCTCATTCCAGAGGGCTATCGCGAATTTCTCAATGTTCCTCCCAATCAGGATGTCATCCTGGTCGGTGCGGTCATCTGTCTGGAAATCTGGAATCCCGAAGCGTGGCTTGCCCTTTTGCGTCAAGAGATGCCCGAGTTCGGGCCCCTGTTCCGCGATCTTACGACCTGAACGGCCTCTGCTTTCACCCGGCTCTGCTGCAACGCTCTTCGTTCGAAAACTACGGCTGCCAGCCGATTGCCGTTATCGGCAGCGGGGAAT
>JBFWWY010000317.1:0-4896 GCA_050245935.1 Phycisphaerae bacterium
GCGATGCGGAAATGCGGAAAGTCATCCGCGCTCATTATGATGAAGTCCAGGCGGATCGCTGGTACGACATTGGAAATCGCTTTGCCAAGCTGGAGCTTTACAAGGAAGCCGCTGAGTATTTCACGCGTGTGACCAAGGAGCATCCGAATTCGACCGCTGCGAAGCGGGCGGAGGAGCGACTGAAAGAATTGCCAGAATCCTGACACGGGTTTTCGGTGCGAGCCGCTGGGTCGAAACAGAACGCTTGGCACAAACATGCCGAGCGTTTTTCTTTGCAGTGCGGCGACTACGGTGATCGCGCTCGTCCGGAGAATGCGAGCGCTTTCTGCATCAGTACCGACATGGAAATATCTTCCCTCGGTAGCTGCACCCACGCCGCAGCGGTGTCCTGTTGCCCGCGCGTCAAAGCATCCTGCGCCGCGTCGACCCCGGGTTTCGCTGCATAGACGTCGAGAAGAATTCGCTTGTGCGTCAGGACATGTTCGACGCGCCCTTTCTTTTTGAGTGCAATGTCCGGCAGATCGCATCGCATCAGGAGCCAATTTATCAGCTTGGTTCGTCCCCGTTCATTCCCTGACAACACGACATTCGGCAAATCCCACATGCCTGCGAAAAGGCCGCTCGATGGTCGCTGAACCAGAAGTGTCCGATTTCCTCGTTGGAGCAGTGCTGCGGCCCAGCGCTCGGTGGGAATCGCGCGACGTGTCGCGCGTATGGGCAGATCGTTCTGCACGTGCGCTGCAAATGCGCGGCAGTGCTTGTGAACAGGACAGCGGTCGCAGTGAGGCGAACGCGGCACGCAGATCGTCGCGCCCAGTTCCATCATCGCCTCGTTGTGATCACCGGGCCGTGTCGGGGAGACCAGCGCTTCCGCGAGTTTCCACAGCCGTGCGTCCGTGCTGCGGTCATCAATCGAAGATTCGATCGCGAAAAGCCGAGCGATCACGCGCTTGACATTTCCATCCAACACCGCGACCGCTTCGCCGGCACAGATGCTGGCAATCGCGGCAGCGGTATATCGGCCGATTCCCGGCAAGGTTCTCAATTCCGAAGTCGAGAGCGGAATGACGCCGCCGTATTTTTCCATGACGACTTGCGCACCGCGGTGCAGGTTGCGCCCGCGCGAGTAATAGCCGAGCCCCTCCCAAAGCTTGAGTACGCGACCTTCCGAAGCGGCCGCGAGCGAAGCAACATTCGGGAGCGCGTTCACGAACCGCGCGAAGAAAGGAATCACCGTCTCTACGCGTGTCTGCTGGAGCATGATTTCCGAGATCCAGACGCGGTAAGGATCCCGCATGGTGCGCCACGGCAAATCCCGCTGCGCCGAAGCGAACCACGAAAGCAGCCGGCGGCGAAATACGCGCCGCTCGTCCGCATTGAGAACTGAATCGTCGGGTTCTGCGCTGCGAATCATGTCCGGCATTCAGCCCGATTACCCGCGAGTGCCTGAACGATCTGTTCAAATTGCGCGCCGCGTTCGCGAAAGTCCGCAAACATCCCCCATGAGGCACTTCCCGGCGACAGCAGGACCGTATCGCCGGCCACTGCGCGTGCCGCGCACGCGCGTACCGCGCTCGCGAAGTCCTGGAAACTCTCCGCCGCGCCGTGTGCGTTTTGAATATGCCCCTGTAACTGTTGCCCAGTCTGGCCGATACATGCAGCAAATTTCGCTCGGGCAGCAATTTGCTTCCCGAAGTCCTGCAGATCCAGACCCTTGTCGTAGCCGCCCACAATCATCAGGAGGGGACCTTCAAACGACTGCATTGCCGTTTTGGCGGCGTCCGGTGAACTGGCCTTCGAATCGTTCACGAACGCGACACCATCGATGTCGCGAACATGCTTGATTCGATGCGGCAATCCAGTAAAGGAAGCCAGCGCCGCGAGGGCAGTTTCCTGGTTGATGGAGATTGCATGTGCAACCGTCAAGGCAGCGGCCGCATTCTCAAGGTTGTGACGTCCGGGAATCGGCAAGCGCAATTGCGGCCAGGCAATTGCGCGATTGTCGGTATCCACGTTCGAGGTGGCCTGCATGACCGCACCGGGACCGCGATCCGTCACGGAGTAACGCCAGATTCCGGCAAGATCGCCAAACATGAACCGGCACGTTTCGCGAAGCGCAGGATGATCGCCGATGACGATCTGGTCTGCACCCGGATCCTGGAAGCGAAGAATGTTGAATTTTGCAGCGGTGTAATGAGCAAATGAACCGTGCCAATCGAGATGATTCGGCAAAATGTTGGTGATGACGGCAATTTCCGGGCTCCACCGCAATGCCGCAGTGCGATAAAGCTGAAAGCTCGAGAGCTCCAGAATGACGCGGTGATCCGCCTTGATCTGGGAAAGGCTCGCAAGGAGCGAGTCGCCGAAATTGCCCCCCACCCACACGCGCGCGCGACCCAATTCCGCTACCAGGATGGACTCGATCATTGCCACGGTCGTGCTTTTCCCGACGGAACCGGTCACACCGATAACGGGGGCAGGATTTCGCTCCAGGAAGAGATTGAGTTCAGTGGTCACCGGAACGCCGGCATGGACTGCGATTTCGGGGAAGGGCGAGTTGAACGGTACCGCAGGGTTGACGACGACCAGATCCGTATCGACGAAGTCCGCCTCGTGATGTGCACCGACATGGAGGGCAACATCCAGATCGCGGAGGGCGGCGATGGAGTTTGCAAGTTTTTCTTTCGGGTCACGATCACTGACCGTGACGCACGCCCCTTGCTCGACAAGCCACCGCACGGCCCCGAGACCCCCGCCGAAACGGCCGAGCCCCATGACGGTGACGCGTATTCCCTTCCAGTTGTCGATCATGATGTTCCGTGATCCGCGTTCAACTTGCCGGGCGATTGGATCGTATGTTCACCGCGACGCGCCTCATGCCAAAGAGAGCACGTCTTTCATCGAATACAGTCCGGCGACCCGCCCGGCAACCCACTCCGCGGCACGCAGCGAACCGACGGCGAAGGTGTCGCGCGACTGCGCGCGATGCGTCAACGTCAGAATCTCTGTCGACGAGGCGAAATGGACGTCATGATCGCCCACGACTTCGCCCATTCGCAAAGCATGAACGCCGATCTGTCCGGGATTGCGCCCGCCGCCAATCCCCTCGCGGCCGAAGACCGCGACCTGGCGCGGATCATCGTGTCGTCCGGCACAGACGGCCTCCAGCAACGCGCGGGCGGTTCCGCTGGGCGCGTCCGCCTTATGGCGATGATGGGTTTCACTGATTTCCACGTCCCAATCTTCCCCCAGCGTGGACGCGACCTGCCGAACCAGCGTCAAGAGTATGTTTACGCCGACACTCATGTTCGGGGACCAGACCACGGGCACGCGCTGCGCCGCGGTGCGGTGGGCTTGGCGGGTTTCTTCGTTGAGGCCGGTCGTTCCGCTGACGAGTGCGATGCCCGACTCCGCGCACCAACCGGCATAGTCACAGGCGCTTCGTGGATTGGTGAATTCAATGAGGACATCCGCCGCCACGTCGCCGCGGGTTCGGACCGGTATGCCGAGCTCCCCAACGCCTGCAACAACGCCGGCATCCTTACCCTGATTGGGATCTTGCGCACCCGCGAACGCCGCGGCGAGCTCGAACTGTTTGGACAGCGCGGCCAGACGCACGATGGCACGCCCCATTCTCCCGCAACATCCTGCCACCGCGATTTTCACCGGCTTCATTCGATTGTCCCTATCAGTTCACGAATTTCTGCGGCGGTCTTGTCATCACCGATTTCGATGGCGCGCTTTTCACCCATCTGCAGCGTTGCGCGTGCGGCGTCAGGATGACCGCCTTCGATTTCCGCTCGGCCTTTGTGGTAATACGCCGCGACGTAGTTTGAATCCGCTGTCAGTGCTGCACCAAAAGCGCGGGCGGCATCGTCCCACCGCGCAAGCTGGATCAATTCCAATCCGACTCCGTAGTGCGACAACGGGTCTTCCGGGGACATTTCCGCGAGCATTTGAAGTTTCTCGAGGCGTGCGCTCAGATTACATCCTCATCACAGAGTGAATATGCGTAGAGTATGACACATTAAAACTCTCATTATTTGCCCCGATTTACCACAGTCGGATATGCGCGGTCGAACTTGTACCCACCCGTGTAGTCCGCGCCAAGCGCGATGATTTGCTTCCGCAACGTCGACCGCTCCGCCCGCTGATAATTGTCAAACGGCTCCCAGGCGATCAGCCGGGTGTCGCTTCCTTCCAGCAGCACCGTCTGGACACCGCCCTTTTTGAGATACGCCTGCGCTTCGAGCGCAGCGGACTTCTTCGAATCGGGAAAATGTTGAAGGACGATGTATAACTTGCCCGGCAGGAAGTCTTCGATTGAGAGTTTGGATGATGTTGTCGGCTGCTGTGCCGCTGACGGCGGTGCGACCACGCTCGGCGGGGGGTTTGCCACTTGGGGCACGAATACTTCGTCTGCGGGAACTCGGGTCGACGGGGCAGCGTCCGCCTGTGGCCAGCCGGAATCGGTCCCTCCGTAGGGTGGGTCGATCGTCTCCTCCGGCCCGGTGACGAGTGCGGCGAGATCGTCGCGCGCGGCCTCCGCCGGTGCGTTGCTGGTTCGGCCTGCGAAAAACGCGCCGATCACGAGGGAGATTGCGATGAGAGAGACCAGCATCAGGTCTGTTGCATCCAACCGCGCTTCCAGAACTTCATTTGCCCAACGAAATCGCGCCGCGCGCTTCGGCGTAGCCCCCGCATCTTCGTCGGCAAGGTGCCGCGGGCGGGGCGCGGGAATCACGATCCGCTCCGGCTGGGGATCTACCGCCGGCGGCGACTCAACCGGTTCTACATATTCGACTTCGGCAACGGTCGCGGAATCAGCATCCATGCCCAGCGGCACACGGCGCTTGGAACTCTTGCGCCGCGAGCGATTGACGACTTCGTAAAGAG